>DAIDKH010000019.1:0-18060 GCA_027450145.1 Chthonomonadaceae bacterium
AAGAATGGCAACACGAAAATGACGGATCCGCTGAGCAGTACCATGTGAAGGATGGTGTTCCTCGAACAGGCGCGCATACCCTTAAAATCCGCCCAGCCAAATCGAGGTTTTAGTGCAAATCTATAGATACTGAACTGCAGCGCAATGACCACCATTGCGGATGCGAGCGTTCGGTAGAAGAAATCGAAATGTAGAACATTCCACAGCATTCCACCGACCAGCAACGACGCGAGTATCGCCGCCACGCCCGATTTAAGGTGAGCTTTGGCGCAGGTGATACAAAGAATGATGGTGCCTGCAACTACGGCATAAACTGCCGCGACTGCTAGTGGGCCAAACAGTGGTAACAGCGTCTCACTCATGAAATGTTCCCCGAATGAGTTGATCCCTGCCAACTCGAATTAAATAGTTTGAAACTCGTACTAAACGCAGCCGAACTAGAAGGATTGTTCCAGCGCACTATTTCTGTTCTCCTTCGTAGTACACCCAACGGGGAGCGAGCTTTAATTGGGTCGCGGTAAGTGCCAGTATCATCACAAACAGCACCCAGGCTAACGCCGATGCATAGCCCATCTTGAAATATTGAAAAGCATTTTTGAACAGGTACTGAACAGGCATCAATAAACTATCTACTGGGCCGGCAGGTTGGCTGAGATCTCCACCGGAAAGAACATAGACATTATCGAACTGCTGAAGCGCGCCGATTGTTCCCATGATAAGGTTAAAAAAGATATACGGCGACAGCATCGGAATGGTTACATTCCTAAATTTGGCTATTACGCCGGCGCCATCTAACTCGGCTGCTTCATAGAGATGGCCAGGAATGCCCTGAAGCCCAGCCAACCACAGGATCATGCCACTACCAGCGCCCCACAATCCCTGCAGCAGCAGAGCCGGTTTTGACCACGTGGCCGAACTTAACCAGCCAGGTGGGGCTATTTTGAACCACCGGTCAAGGGTTACCGTCCACAGTGCATTGATCAGGCCTCGATGTGGATCCGCGTTTAAAATCCAGATCCAAAGTACAGCACTAGCCACCACCGGGACAATAGAGGGTAGATAAAATGCCGTCCGATAGATGGACATACCCGAGACTTTGGCATTTAGCAACATGGCTATTGATAAGCCAGTCACGATGCCGAGTGGTATCCCTATAATTGCGATGTAGAATGCGTTATACAACGACAAGTGCAGGTAGTAACCGTCCTGCCCTAGCAGTTCGACATAGTTGTGCAAACCGACCCACCTGGCGGGATGAAGAACATCGTAATCACAGAAGCTAAACAGTAGCGACGCTAGCATAGGGCCAGCAGTGAAAATGAGGAAACCAATGACCCATGGCGAAACAAACACTACACCTGCTACCGCCTCCTGTCGCGCCATTCTTCGCAATCGCATGATCACAGCTACACGCCAACTCAGGAACCCCAGCAGAAGCAATGTACATAGAACTGTGATCCCATCGTAGATCCATGGGGGCACAACTGGGTACTTCGTCTGGTCAAAAAACTTGTTAATCTCATGCTGCACAACAGCAGTACCAATATTCAGGGCTTGCTGAGGTGTTTCATGGGTGGTATCGTGGTGATCAGCACTGTCCATCGCCCGAACCTGCTCGTCCCACAGTCTCTGCCCAACAAACGTAACTGGCCGGAATTTTGCCTGATCCATCATTTTGATGAATAGCGCCATGGCATCACGGTATCTGGGGTTCTTCGGACCGAATTTGGCAAACACTGCGGCGTTGACCGCGCGGTTCGCCGACAAGCCTGGTACAAACGGGCGCTGCTTCGTTGCATCATACGCCTTGGTTGCTGCAGCATCTATGAGCGCCGCTTTAGGACTCATCATCCATTTAATGAATTCCCATGCGGCTCGCTTATGCTTGGCTCCCTTTGGGATTGCATATGAAAACCCCCCGGCCCACGTGATGAATCTGTGGTTAACATGCTTAAATCGACCTTGTCGATAATACCGCGCTGAGGGAATCGGCGCGGGTGCTAAACCGAAATCAAGGTCTGGCTTATAGCGTGCAATGTTCGCTGGAACCCATGAGCCATCGATTTTCATCGCGACCATGTTAGTTAGGAATGGATCAAGAGCGTCGGGTTGAAATCCAGACTGAAAAGCATCAACCTTACTAATACCGCCTAGCGCATCAATGGTCTTTACCATGTATTTCAGCGCTTCCACATTGGGTTTGGCATTAAGGGTGCAAGTTCGTCCGTCGTCCGACATGAAGCTGCCACCATTTTGCCAAGAGTAAAGATATAACCAGCTGTTACCGTAGTTGGGAATAAAGCCAATACGCCTTATGGTCCCGTCTGAATTGTAAGTTGTAAGCTTCTTGGCGTCGGAGAGTAACTCGCTCCACGTCTTTGGTGGCAAAGGGTTACCGTTGGAATCGACAATGCCAGCCTTGCGAAACAGCTCCTTATTATAGAAGAGCGCCCTATCATCTGTTGTATCAGGTATCGCATAAACGCCCGACTGATGCGTAATAGGATTGGTGTAAGTCGCTTCCTTCCAGCATGCAGGGTAGTAGTCACGCTCATGAACTGCGAACTTTCCGTTCTGGTCGCTATCGATAAAGCTGTTAAGTGGAACAAAGGTACCACGTGACGCCCAGTCTCCAATGGTAAATCGATCCTGGTGAATTACGTCGGGCGGCACATTGCCTACAATGGAGGTCATTAGCTTTTGCGGATCCATCGTGCCTGCGCCCATGCTCAGAACGCTCACTTTAATATTAGGATGCATCTGTTCGAATGCTTTTATCCTGGCCTCGAGGCCGGCACTTTCCGCACCGAGTTCCATACCCCAAACAACCAGTTTGGTTTGATGGCTTTTTACTTTAGGTGCACATCCCGTAGAACACAGTACCGATGCGACGGTGGCAAGTAGTGCCATTCGCGCCAGAGAATTCCTGCGCATATCAATTCCTCAATTTTGTTCGATGGTTTCGATCTAAGAGATGATACCTTGTTGCAATGTTCATTAGTGCGAACCCGAAATTAGAATTGCGGTACACTCTGTAAATATGCAAGTGTCTGGAATCGGAGAGTTTGATGAATAGCAAATCAAAATTTAATCATATTGCTTCTATCGGATTGTTATTTTTACTAGGAATCGGATACGTCGCCGGTGCCGAAGGAAAATCTGCTCACGTAGAAATTGCCTCGCTCTCTACTCAAGTGGCCGCTCTGGAGGAAAAAGTTTCGATATCCAAAGTAGATATGGCGGCTCTAAAGACGATTGATCCTGAGTTTGCCAAAAACTACCTGGTGTCTTCATTATCATTGATCTTCAGTGCGCCAAACCTGTTAAGGATCGATGGACATTCTAGCGTGTTTGGTGACGCAGTTCTAATACAGCGAGGTACCGTCCAATTCTACGAATTAAGTCGTGTTCACCTAACGCGAACCAGCAATCTGCAGGATTCGCCCAGTCGGCTTCAGTCGCTTCTAGAGTACTGTGGAATTTTGATTCCCTCACAACTCCAGTACCTTGATGCGAGTTTCGTGAGGTACGAGAACCTTGACGGGCGTGCATGCTCTGTTTTTGACCTGCGGTATATCGGTCATCCCCATGCTTCACACTATCGAGTGTGGATCGACACCGAAACCCACTGTACACTGAAACGCGCATGGTATGATTCGAACAACCGACTGAAGGCGATTTTTCGGTACAGCGATGCCGTACAGACGCCGCAAGGATTCTGGCTGCCACAGCGAATTGAAGTACTCACTGCCGCAGGCAAAACCGCCGCAGTGAGTACTGTCTCCGCCTACCATGTTCCATCCAGCATTAACCAGGCAGTTTTCGAGACTCCTAGCTCTGGCGCAAAAGCTGGAGGCTAGGACGGTACCTGCTCATTCATCTCCTGATAGATGGCTATAATTTGGTCCGCTTCCTTCTTGCATTTTGGGTCGTTCGGATTGACCTTTAGAGCGGCCTGATAAACGCACAGTGAGGCACGATATCTCACTACGGTTCCAAGACTGCTGCCATACTCAATCTTTGAGCCGTATGCATAAGCTGCATCGGTGAACGCCTTCTGTAAGGATTTAGACGTTGGATTTGCCTTAAGCGCCATAGCCGCTGCCTGGTAGGCAGTATCTAACGACTTAAGTGAAGGATCTTGCTTCGGCGCCTCGGCAAGAGCCTGTTCCAAACTAGGCTTCTTCCCACCGGATTGCGCAGGCGAACTACTAGATGGTGAAGATGCCATCAATGAGGGACTGTTAAACGTGGTATTTGCGTTAGGTTTTTGGGCAGCAGTTGTGGTGCTTTTGTTGGTACTGGCGGCTGGTGCTGTATTGCTGGAGCATCCCGCCACAAACACGACGCCTGCAGTAAGTGCAATAGTGCAATATCTGTGAAACGACATCTTGACGTATGACCTTCTATCTAAAACGTTTTACACAAGGATACCACAGCGTTACAGTACCCTCCCAATCAGACGTTATGACGCAAGCAGGATTTTGGCGACAAATAATCGAATTCGTTTCATGTATAAACCTGAAGGAGCATTTAAATGAGCGATAAGGTCGAAGGCGGGAAGATCACGATTTTTAACGACGGTCCCATTGAAGTTTATGGCCCGTTTACGGTAGTGGACGAAGACGGAAAAGTAGTGGCGATCGTTGAAGCCGGTGAACCAGTGTACTTCTGCAGATGTGGAGCCTCTAAGGACAAGCCATTTTGCGATGGAACGCACGATGACATTAAATTCAAGGGACCATTGAAGGCTCGTCCTGCTAAATAGTTGAGCGAAAATGGCAAATCCTGCTGTGGACTGATATTCTCAGCAGGATTTATCACACGGGAACTCCGCGGCATTAAATCCCCGTAAAACAAAATCGAGGAGGCGCTTCAAAAATGGACTTTGCCAAACTCCTAGTAAGTGCAAATCGCAGTGATCGATCAGAGTTCGATTCGCTCGTTCATAGGTGCCATCGACAAGCATACAATGTTGCATACAGGTTGACGGGAAATCACGCCGACGCCGAGGATCTTACACAGGAGTCGTTTCTGCGTGCCTTTCGGTTCTTCGATCGCTATAATCGAGACATGCCATTCGAAAATTGGCTGTTCCGAATTATGTCGAGAGTCTTTATAGACGAGTTGCGTAAGAAGCCAAAGCACAGAAGTCAATCGCTGGATCAGCCAATCTCCACGGGTGCAACTGGTGAAGCTGAGGTTCAGTTAGAGATCCCCGACTTTGAAGGCGACCCGGAGCGAATCATTCTTCGTGCCGAGCTAGATGACTACCTGCAGAATGCTCTGCTTGCGCTCCCGGAGGAATTTCGGATCGCTGTCATTTTGGCGGATATAGAGGGGATGTCCTATGAAGAAATTTCTGAGGCGATGTCTTGCTCTATAGGAACTGTAAGATCGCGACTTCATCGAGGACGGAAATTGTTGCGCAGTAAGTTAGGTGTGGGATCGTAGAGCATCATGCTTATTAAACCACACGTATCGTTTATTCACAACCGAATAAAGCGCATTCAGGAAATATCAGGAGAGATAGCGTGAACTGCAGACAAGTAAATCACCTGCTTTCCGCATACATCGACGGAGAGCTGCCTGGCCATGATTATCGTGCCGTGGCAACCCACATAGCAAATTGTTCCGATTGTCATTCCGAGTACCACTCTCTAGTACAAACTAAAAGGTTGTTGACTGCGCTCAGAATGAAACAACCCACTGGAGATTTGGCAGCCGATGTTCTAGCTAAGGTTCACGCATCGGGTAGTGTTTCTAGGCCGAAACCAGCGTGGACAACGCGCGGTATGATTTACTCCAACATGTTACAGGCCGGCTTTCTAGGGGCTGGGGTTATTTTTTTAGCCGGCATGATCTATACTCACTCCACTCCCAGGCCACGGGGTGTATCTCTCCAGTGGCATTCTTCCACAGTGAGCTCGCAAGATCGGCTCCCCGACTCACCGCTTGCTGCGCAACATGTGTTCTCGAGAGTGAATTTTCCTGGGTTCGGACCTCAGCGGTCGGTGTCATTTACCTTCATTAATCCAGTGAATAGTTCAAGTTACACTCAGTTACCGTCTTTAACGAGCCCGTTATCGGCTCGAGCGACGTCGTCTCACCGATCCCATTAGATTAATTGTAATCATATCCTTCTATAGCCCGCTGAAAAGCGGGCTGTTGTTTTGGTGGCGAACTATCTTGAGTTGTCATGTTAATGCTTTGCGACCAGCCTGTTGAAGAATTAGATGAGGCTATTCCAGACTAGTTAGGTACTTAAGGCGGTATCATAAGTCGAGGGAGATACTCATTGAAACTTGTCCGCATTGAAGACGACCCACGCTTTTTTTTTGTTGTAGTGGGTGAGGAGCTGTTACCGTTTGACATTGTAGTACCTGCAGACCAGCGCATCATGATGCCAATGCAGGCGGAAGAATACCTACCGGCATTAACCGCTATGCTTTCCAGAGGTGATTTACTGCAGAGGCAGCATACCCGCCTTGTAACTGCTGCACCTGATCAATTTAAACCATTTCGACGCAAACTTGCAGAGTGCGCTTTGGCCCCTCCTGTGAGGCCTGGGACCGTAAGAGAGATCGCAAGTCCGTTCGCAGAACATGCTTCATCTGCACGCTATCCCCACTTTCGTTACATGAACAATGGGTGCATGCAGACTCCCACCAAACCCATCAGTCTTCCGTCCTACGCGACTGCGGTGCTACCTCTTGTACAAATCGCTGCTGTTATAGGAGCGCCAGTAGTTAACGTTTCAGTTACCGACGCAGACCAGTACATTGCTGGATTCGCAATGTTAACCACACTGGTGGAACCTAAGCTGCGGGCGGAAGAGGCCCATGCGGGCACAGGACCAGGGAAGAGCAGCGATTTTGCCGCAATCCTGGGGCCTGCTTTGGTTACACCCGACGAGCTTTCGTCCATTCAAGTCAAGACACGCGACCAAGGTATATCGTATTTATTTACCACAAAACTCACGGTGAACGACGGATGGAATACGGTGTTCACCGCTCGCATTCCGTGGACATTTGCTCAGATGATCGCCTATGCCTCGCAGGGGACGAACCTGTTTGCTGGCGACCTTATCACTGTACAGGTATTGCCAGAAACCGTAATGATTAACTCGGCGGAGGGGGATGGCGGACTGCTAAGGGCCGGTGACACTCTTTCAGTTGAGATCGACGGAATTGGTAGTCACACGGTTGCGTTGTAACCTAAATTCTCTTTTGTCAATTAGATCGAAATGTATACCTGGAGCAGACACATTGAAAATGCACGGCACGAACTGAATTTGGAAACTTTACACTGCTGTGTTCGTGCAAACGTATCTGCTAGCTCAACAATTACCGGTGCACCATAGCAAATCCGTCAAACTCTAGCGTGTCTCAAATTCGGTTTATTGCTAGCTTGCTAGCGTGATGTCGTCATTAGGTGCGGCTACACCCATTTGCGGGCTCGTTGACTGTCTCAGTGGCCCTAATTTGTAACTCTAATCGGTCGAGAAAACCTGCGCATGCGTCAGATACCATCTCGTAAACTGTATCAAAACGACCGTCAAAATATGGGTCCGGTACATCACTACCTGTTAACACAGTGCCATAGTTCATGATTAACTGCACATCCGCTGGTCCGTTAGCCAACATGAGCGTGTCACGCAAGTTATCACGGTCCATTACTAATATGTGATGAAACGCAGTGAAGTCGGTGAGCGATATTTGCCTAGCACGATGTGACGTTCTTATACCGGCGATCTCCAGGATTCTTAGAGTGCCGGGATGTGGGAGCGATCCTATGTGGTAGTCACCCGTTCCTGCGGAGTCACAAATAATGTAATCCTCTAGATTACGCTGTTCAACCATTCGTTGAAATACAGCCTCGGCCATGGGTGATCGGCAAATATTGCCAAGGCACACAAATAGTACACCCACCCTCTCATCTTGCAAATCGCGATGCATCATGTTCCATTTCTAGCCTGGCAGCCATTTGGTCCAGTGTGACAAAGCGGTATCCCTCGCTACGTAAGGTGTCTATCATCTCTGGTAGAATGTCGAAAGTCTGCTGAATACCGTCATGCAGAAGGATTATTGCACCCGGACGGACGTGTGGAAGCACTCGTTGAAGTATGGTTTGCCGTCCAGGACTAAGGTAATCTGCGGGATCGTTGGTCCACAAAACCGTAACCATGTGCAGTTTGGCAGCAGCGTTAATTACTGCAGGATCGTACTGGCCCCCGGATGGGCGAAAGAAACGAGGCGCAACTCCGCAGGCACGTTCAATGGCATCGTTATTGAGGTCAATTTCATTATAAACGAGTGGAGGCGGCACCAGCTTGAGATCGAAGTGGTGATAAGTATGATTTGCGACGACGTCACCATCCTTAAGCATCAACTTAAGGATCGAGGGGTCTTGGTCGACCTTCCACCCTACTACGAAGAAGGTCGCAGGTACATGCATTGAGTGCAGTAATGCAAGAAGTTTTTGAGTGAACGGCGGGTGCGGGCCATCATCGAATGTGAGCGCAACCTCCATGCAGTGCGGGTCACCTCGGGTGATACTAACCAATTGGTCGCCGTGCCAAACTGCCACTGGCTTAATGGGCCACCACCCACGGATCTTTTCTCTAAGGGCTTTTATGAGCGATAAATCATCGCGAGCGGTACTGCCGCCTACAAACGATCTTGCTCCAAATGTCGGGCCTTTTGCCATCTTTAAGTGTGCGGAGCCGGCAGCAGCCGCTCTCAAAGGGGAGCCCATCGAGATTGACAGCGCACATAAAGCGGACAATTTGGCAATAAATCTAAGGTCGTAACTCAAATTTTTAAACATGGGTGTCCTGGTCGGGATTCTACACCCTAATTATACGCAATATAACACCTTATGTTCATACATATAGCAGGGATTCTAAGGTTCGAGAATGAATAATAACAGATGAACAGAGGTGGAACGGGATTTTAGGACATACCCGGAGGTAAATGAATGGCGAAACGGCAGTTAAACATCGCTCTGGTAGGTTATCAGTTCATGGGTAAGGCGCACAGCAACGCCTACAGGCAGGTTGGCCGATTTTTCGAACTGGATGTAGAGCCTGTTCTAAAGGTGATATGTGGACGCAATGAACAGAAAGTAAAGGCAGCCCAGAGCCATTTTGGCTGGCAGGAATATGCGACGAACTGGGAGGACCTGATTGGCCGAGATGACATCGACATCATCGACATAGGCACACCCAACAACACCCACGCTTTGATTGCGCAGGCTGCACTCAAAGCCGGTAAACACGTCCTGTGTGAAAAACCCCTAGCCATTAACGTGGCAGACGCGCGCAAGTCGTATGATATTGCCACGGCATCTGGACTGGTGAACGGCATCTGCCACAACTATCGGTTTGTTCCGGGTATTGCCTATGCGGCGCAACTGGTGCGAGAGGGCAAATTAGGCGCCATCCGTCATTTTAGGGGCGTTTACCTTCAGGATTGGATCGTAAATGAGGCTGTACCTCTGGTCTGGCGTTTAGACAAGTCGATTGCCGGCAGCGGTTCCCACGGCGACCTCAACGCTCACCTCATTGACACTGCCCGATTTGTTATGGGTACAGAATTTTCCCGTGTGATGGGTATGAGTGAGACGTTCATTAAACAACGGCCCCTGCTCGCAGACACGGGAGGCGGATTGGCGGGTTTCACAGCATCCGGTGAAACCGGAAGCGTCAGTGTAGATGACGTCACTGCTTTTCTCGCAAAGTTCCAAAATGGTGCGACAGGTACGTTCGAGGCGACCAGGCTTGCACCAGGTCGTAAAAACTATAATTTCTGGGAGATTAACGGTGAAAAGGGCTCGATAGTCTACAACCAGGAACGGATGAACGAGTTTGAGATCTACCTAACCGATGACCCTGAGGGGCTACGGGGCTTCCACCGAGTTCAATCCACCGAAAGCTTTATGCCCTATATGTCCGCCTATTGGCCAGTGGCGCACATCATAGGTTACGAGCATACTTTCATAAACATGGTTAACGATTTTCTTCGGGCAGTAAGTTCTGGTACGCCGTTCACGCCTGATTTTCAAGATGGCTTCCGAAACCAAGCTGTGCTAGAGGCTGTCGATACATCGTGTTCCAGTGAGCATTGGGTTACTCCAGAACTGTAGGCAGGATATTATCCGGTTGCACCAGAGTGAACGTGCAACCGGATACCGAGCAGGTTTGAGTATTTAGATTATTAACGGCCGGTAGTTGGCGTGCCAGCCTTGCCACTATGGGTATTCCCACTCTGAGACTTGGGCTGGTTGTGCAATATCCCCCTTCTGCGTTGCATATTGCGGTTGTTTCATTGATTGTTCTGTAAAATTACATGTATCAGACTGCATTAATGCGGTTAAAATGTGTGCTTCAAGCGTATTAAACATACTCCCGCCAATGGCCTTGATATCGATGCCCCGGGGATGATGGTGAGTTGTGTCTTCATCACTCTGCACCGTTGCGGCGCAATTTTACGAACGGTTGTCCTAATTATTTCGAAGGAACGCTCTTAATCTATGTGGATTGTACGTCTTGCACTGCGACGCCCTTACACGTTTGTGGTTATGGCACTACTTATTATCGTTTTGGGCGTTGTGTCTATCGTCTCCATGCCTACGGATATCTTCCCCGCCATCAAAATACCAGTAGTGAGCGTGATATGGTCATACAATGGAATCACCCCTAATGACATGTCACAGCGCATCGTAACCATTTCAGAGCGCGCTGCTACTACCACGGTAGGTAACATCCAGCACATTGAGTCAGAATCACTGCCGGGTGTCGCCGTAATTAGGTTCTATTTCCAACCGGGTGCGAATCTGGGGGAAGCGATTGCCCAACTGAATGGCATTTCACAGACCATTCTACGAATTACGCCCCCTGGAACCACGCCTCCCTTAATCATTCGGTATGATGCTTCCAGCGTCCCAATACTTCAGTTGGGAGTGGGAAGTAAGACTTTGTCGCAATCGGATTTGTACGACCTCGGGCTTAACTTTATACGCACGCAGCTCGCTACAGTTCGCGGGGCCTCCATCCCCCTGCCCTACGGCGGAAAGTCGAAGGAAATAGTAGTTGACCTGGATCTTCACGCACTGAGAGCGTACGGTCTCACGCCCGCGGATGTCAGTTCTGCCATTACGGCTCAGAACTTAATTCTTCCCACAGGCGACATCAAGATGGGCACGCGTGACCTTAACGTGTTACTAAACAGTAGCCCTAAAGCAGTAACGTTGTTCAACAATATTCCAATTCGTACTGTTAATGGTGCGGTTATCACGATTGGTGATGTTGCGAGCGTACACAGCGGTTCAGCGCCTCAAACGAACATTGTGCGGCAGAATGGGCGCCCCTCCACACTTCTCACTATTCTAAAGAACGGCGATGCGTCTACTCTATCTGTAGTGAGCGAAATACTTAAGGCCCTTCCGATGGTTCGGTCAACCCTACCGCGCAGCGTGCAATTAAAGCCGCTGTTCGATCAGTCTATTTTCGTTCGTGCTGCTGTCAACGATGTGATTCGCGAGGCCGCGATTGCCGCATGCCTAACTGCGGCAATGATTTTACTGTTTCTTGGCAGCTGGCGCAGCACGTTTATTGTCGCAGTGTCTATCCCGCTATCTATCCTCAGTTCAATCATCGTCCTCAATTTTCTAGGTCAATCGATGAACGTGATGACCTTAGGGGGCCTGGCACTGGCTGTCGGAATTCTTGTAGACGATGCCACAGTTACCATTGAAAACATTCACACCAATATTGCTGAAGGCAAAACGTTACAACGAGCCATTCTCGATGGTGCGCAACAAATTGCAACGCCCACGCTGGTGTCTACACTTTCAATTTGTATTGTATTCGTGGCCGTCATTTTCTTACATGGACCCGCTCGCTTTCTGTTTACTCCACTAGCGATGGCAGTGGTGTTCGCTATGCTAGCCTCGTATATTCTCTCCCGAACGCTTGTACCTGTGTTGATTTATAAAATGTTGCATAAAGAGATGCACGCGCATATGGACTACGAGGAGGGCAGCACAGGAGCCGGGGGCAGTGCCTTTCGCCGCTTGCATATTGCATTCAATCACGCCTTTAATAGGTTCAGGTCTACCTACACTGGTTTGCTGGACTCAGCCCTGCAACACTACAATTTAACGATCGGGATGTTCTTGTTATTTTTTCTAGCTTCTCTCGTGTTAATCCCGTTCGTCGGTGAAAATTTCTTTCCAAATGTAGACGCAGGACAATTTCGGTTACACGTTAGGGCACCAGCAGGAACTCGTCTAGAGCAGACGGAGCAGGTTTTCAATCAGGTCGAGGGAACAATTCGAGCGGTCGCCGGTCCTTCGCATGTCGGCCTAATAATCGATAACATTGGTTTACCTGCCTCTGGAATTGACCTGGCGTTTGGGGACAGTGCGACCATAGGGCCCTCAGATGGCGAGATACTGGTCTCGCTGAAGGGTAATCACAAGCCTACCCCACTAATACAACAGGTGCTGCGTGGCAAGTTGCATCAGGAGTTTCCTCAGGATACGTTCTTTTTTCAGCCTGCCGATATTGTCAATCAGATACTGAACTTCGGTGTCCCAGCGCCCATCGACATTCAGGTAGTGGGGCGAAGCCCAATGGACTATCAAGTTGCTCAACAGATAGCCGAGGCAATGCGGCGCATTCCAGGAGCCGTGGACGTCTACGTTAGTCAAGTACGAGATGCGCCAGGCCTTGCGGTCAAAGTTAATAGGACCCGTGCAAACCAGCTTGGACTCACAGAGCAGAACGTTGCTTCCAATATGCTCATTGCACTAAGCGGAACTGGACAAACCGCTCCGAGTTACTGGTTAGATCCGAAGAACGGCGTAAACTATCAGGTAGCAGTGCAGGCGCCGCAATACGAGGTGGACAGCCTACATGCGTTAAGGCACTTGCCAATATCCGGAGGCAAAACACCTCAGGAACTTGCAAATGTTGCGACTGTAACCGAAACCACTACCCCGCAGGTCGTTAGCCATTACAATATACAGCCAGTGTTCGATGTCTACAGCAGCGTTCAGGGCCGAGATTTAGGCTCAGTTTCACGCGCGATGAATGCTATGTTGGCCAAATTCAAGCCGCACTTGCCTCGAGGTACCAGGATTTCGGTTCAAGGTCAGGTTCGAAGTATGAATCGATCGTTTGTTGGACTTGGCGAAGGAATAGCATTTGCTATATTGCTCGTGTATCTGTTGCTTGTTGTTAACTTTCAGTCTTGGATAGACCCACTCATCATAATATCGGCTCTTCCCGGCGCGCTTTGTGGTGTGCTATGGATGTTGTTTCTGACTCAAACTACATTTAGCGTACCATCGCTAATGGGTGCAATCATGTGCATAGGCGTATCTACGGCGAACAGCATCCTCGTGGTGACATTTGCTAATGATCGTCGTGGTGTTGGCGATCAGGCTCGTGAAGCAGCGCTGGCAGCAGGGCACACGCGGTTACGCCCGGTTATTATGACGGCATTTGCAATGATTATAGGTATGGTTCCTATGGCTCTAGGTTTAGGAGCTGGTGGCGAGCAAAACGCCCCATTGGGTAGGGCAGTAATTGGTGGGTTGCTTGTTGCAACGTTTACTACATTGTTTTTTGTTCCGGTTATTTACAGCCTACTGCGCAAACAGCAGCCGGAGACAGTTGAACAGGAACTTCTAGAAGATGAAATACGTGAATCACAAACTATATGATTTGGCGCTAGGAGCAGAAAGCCGATGACAGACAACCAAACTGAGGCCAAACGAACCGAAAGCAGATTTCCCTTGTGGGGTGGTCCACTGGTCCTCGCTGTGGTCATTGGCTCTTTGTTTATCGTAGGTATTGTACCGAGGCTTCACCAACAGCGACAACTTGCGCATATGACTGCGATAGCTGCCAGTAGTAAACCTGTGGTGACTGTCGCCACAGTTGTTCCCGGCATACCAGGAGATCTTAACCTGCCGGGGAATCTCCTTCCAATTCAAGAGGCGCCAATTCAGGCTCGGGCAGGCGGATATCTTGTCAAGCGCCTGGTTGATATTGGTGCGTACGTTAAAAAGGGTCAGTTGCTCGCTGTGGTATCTGCCCCAGATCTGGATGCACAAGCCCTTCAGGCTGTAGCCCAAGCGGATCAATCCAAAGCGGTTGTTTCACAATCGGACGCCAGCGTGCAGCAGCTTCGTGCCCAGGAAGAACAAGCGGCAGCTGGCGTCGTACATCAGCAAGCGGCTGTTAAGCAGGCCACTGCTCAATACGATGCCTCTAAATCGCAGGTAATGCAGGCAAAATCGGCTTTGGAAGTTGCAAAGGCGAATCTGGAGACTGCAAAGCTAGCGCTTAAGGAACAACAGGAGGCCGTGGCACAGGCGGAGGCCAACAGTAAGTTAGCTGCCGTTACTGCTGCACGTTATGATAAGCTTGCCAAGGTTGGCTATGTCTCACAACAACAAGCCGACCAATACGACACCCAGCTAGAAACTACAACGGCTGCAGTCGCATCGTCTCGCGCTGCAGATGCGTCGGCTTCGTCGAATTTGACGGCGATGCGAGAACAGGTACTATTGGCGAGCCAGGGCGTGCAAACCGCTGAGGCGAACATGGCGGCCGCACAGCAAAACATTTTTGCCGCGCAGATCCAGGTCAGTTCCGCCATGGAGGGCGTTCGTGCGGCTCGCTCCGCAGTGTCGGCTGCACAACAGGGTGTTAACGCAAACAAGGATTTACTGGCTGCCAACGAATCCAATGCAAGCCGCTACAACGACCTCAGGAATTTTGAGCGAGTTACCGCGCCTTTTGACGGCTTCATTACCCAACGATTTGTCGATACTGGTGCATTGATAGCAAATGGCAATTCTGGTGGGGCGAGCACGCTTTTTGACATCTCCAGGACCAATGAGCTACGGCTGCAAGTCTTCGTACCGCAGACTTACATCAATCTCATCCATGTAGGAATGCCCATTACTGTGTCAGTTCAAGAACTCCCAGGGCAACTATTTCATGGTACGGTATTTTCAACGGCTGGCGCCCTAGATCCAGCATCGCGAACCCTCCTTACCGAGGTGCACCTTCCCAATCCAGATGGCATTCTCCATGCAGGGATGTATGCTGAGGTTCATTTCGCTATGCCAAGCTCAATTGGGTACCTGCAGATTCCCGGGAATGCACTAATATTTGATGCGAATGGTACGCGGGTAGCAACGATTTCGAAAAATCATACCGTGCACTATGCACCGGTAGAGGTAGGTAGAAACATGGGTAAATTTATCCAGATAGTACGTGGGGTATCTGTAGGTACATCGGTAATCACAGATCCTTCCGACTCGTTAACGGAGGGTGAGCAGGTAGTAGTCACCCACGGTTCCGGGGCGCGGCATCCGAACTGAGTATAGGTTCGTTCATTGGTTAGCAACACATTCTAAACAACAACCCTGTCGATGGCCGCAACCGTACCGGCGGCCATCGGGCATTTAACGTTATTAAACTGTCGATGTATTTGAACGGCGAACACTGTTGGTTTAGATATTGACTAGTGCGTGTATGGTGTGCTATTATGCATTTAACCGTTCGCCTTTTAAGCGAGTCCAGAGAGACCTGCAAGGGTGGATGTGCTGGTAAAGTTATATATTCACGCATACGCGACGGATATTTGCTTTAGGTGGCTGGCACACGTCCTTTAATGTACCTCTGGCACCCATTCTGGGAGCGAGAGGTCTTTTGTTTTTAGGACAATGAGATGACACCTAGTGAAATTCAATCGGTCGTAGTCATGGATGCTGATGAGATACGAAGGTCGCTTACGCGTATTTCTCACGAGATCCTTGAACAAAACCGCGGTATATCTGATCTGGCGGTGGTAGGCATCCTCACTAGAGGCGCAGTACTTGCGGATCGTATTGTAACCAATCTCCAGAAGATTGAGGGCACGGTAGTGCCAAGCGGCTTCCTAGACATTGGGCTCTACCGCGACGACTATCAGTCATCGCCCTCAGAAAAGCGAACTCCCCTCCCGAGCAGCATAAATTTCGATGTTACGGGAAAGCATATTGTACTCGTCGATGACGTGCTCTTTACCGGCCGCTCCGTGCGAGCTGCGATAACAGCGCTACTCGACATTGGTCGTCCCGCATCCATCCTCCTTGCTGTCCTTTTAGATAGGGGCCATCGAGAGTTGCCAATTCGCGCCGATTTCGTTGGGAAAAATGTGCCTACATCGCGGGCAGAGCGGGTAAACGTTCACCTGGTAGAGCATGACGGTACAGACGAAGTTTACCTAAGTCGGCGACAGGATTAGATACCCAGCATGAGACATTTACTCGGTTTGAAAAACATGTCGGCCGCCGAGCTGCAATCGCTTCTTGATACAGCATTGGCATTTCGTGAAATTGTTGACCGACCGGTTAAGAAAGTGCCGACCTTGCGGGGCAAGGCAGTAATAACTCTCTTTTATGAAAACTCGACCAGGACGCGAACTTCTTTCGAGATGGCTGCCAAGATCATGAGTGCCGAGGCAATCAACATTGCTGTAGGGCAATCCTCCGTCGCAAAAGGAGAGAGCCTAAAGGATACGCTTCAAACGCTGCAAGCCCTTAGAGCAGACTGTATTGTAATGCGGCATCCCCTATCCGGTTCGGCGGAATTTGCTGCGAAGACATTGCACATTCCAGTTATAAACGCTGGCGACGGCCGCCATGAGCACCCAACGCAGGGTCTTTTGGATATGTTAACAATTCGCCAGGTGAAGGGTGACCTTTCCGGGTTAGTTGTCGCTATCGTTGGTGATATAACGCACAGTCGAGTAGCCCGATCCAACATATGGGGTCTTACGACAATGGGTGCCACCGTGCGCCTTGTGGGGCCACCTACCCTTCTGCCCGCCGATGCGGACAAATTACCCGTGACCGTGTTCACCAACCTTGCAGATGGTTTGAATGGCGCAGATGTGGTAAACGTATTGCGACTGCAAACAGAGAGACAGGAAGCAGGCTTATTGCCTAGCTTGCGAGAATATTCACGCCTCTTTGGGGTCAATCACAATTCTCTTAAATGCGCAAAGCCAGATGTGCTTGTGATGCATCCTGGACCGATGAACCGAGGCGTGGAGATATCCTCTGAGGTCGCGGATGGCAAATGGGGTATTCACAGTGCGATGGAAGATCAGGTTACAAATGGAATTGCCGTGCGGATGGCGGCACTTTATACACTCATGGGGGCTAATATCCCTCCCGTAGTAGACGCCTAGGAGAGAGCGATTGAAGTTATTAGTCACCGGTGGACGCGTTGTTGATCCCTCGCAGAACGTGGATCGTGATGCAGATCTGCTTGTCGTGGATGGGCGAGTTGCCGGGCTGTACGAACCTGGAACCTGTACTGTAGAAGCGGAAGCACTGAACGTTGCGGGCATGGTAGTTACTCCCGGCTTAATCGATATCCACGTTCACCTTAGAGAGCCAGGTTTTGAGTACAAGGAAGATATCCTATCCGGCAGCCGCGCTGCAGCAGCCGGCGGATTTACGCGTGTGTGCTGCATGCCCAACACAAACCCTGCCATAGATACTGCCGCTGTAGTAAGTTTTATTGTCCAGCAGTCCGAAAAAGTCGGTTTCACCAGGGTGCATCCTATCGCCGCTGCAACGCGAGGGATGGGCGGTGAGGTCCTTACAGAGATGGCAGAGCTAAAATCGGCGGGGGCGATAGCAGTGTCGGATGACGCGTTTCCCTTACAGAACGCCGCCACTGTGCGCCGTTGTATGGAGTATTGCGCAATGATAGGTCTTCCACTATTGACGCATAACGAGGACAAGCACCTCACCCAAGGCGGTAGCATGAATGAGGGGCTTATGTCAACCGAACTTGGGCTGCCAGGGATGTCGGCGTGCGCCGAGGATATAGCTGTAGCTAGGAATATCGCGCTAAGTGAACTGACGGGATGTCATTTGCACCTGCTGCACATCTCTACACGTGGTACAACCGAGCTGTTGCGAGCTGCTCGCGCCAAGGGACTAAAGGTATCGGGTGAAGCATGTCCTCATCACTGGGTACTT
>DAIDKH010000019.1:18070-60545 GCA_027450145.1 Chthonomonadaceae bacterium
GTGGCTATAACACAGACGCAAAAATGAATCCTCCCCTTCGTACGCAAGTCCACGCTGATGCTGTGAAGGCAGCACTGGCTGATGGCACGATCCAATGCATAGTCACCGATCATGCTCCGCATGCGGATTACGAGAAGCATGTGGAGTTCGATGCTGCTCCGTTTGGTATCTTGGGCCTGGAGACATCCTTCTCTCTGGTCTACACATCTCTTGTAAAGTCTGGCATTATATCACTTAGTCGTGCAGTGGAAATGATGACCATTGAACCAGCCCGCATATTAAATCTTCCCGATGGCGCCGGGACCCTTAAGGACGGAGCTATGGCAGATATTGCCGTAATTGATCTCAACGCAGAATGGGTAGTTGACCGAGAACGAGTACAGTCTAAATCGCACAACACTCCGTTCCACGGCATGACGTTAACTGCCAAGCCCCAGTTTACACTGTTAGCCGGTACGGCAGTAAGGCTCTAACTACATGGCTAATGCCATCTCTATTCTCACAAATGCGCGGATCCATACCCAAGCCGGAACAGTCGCCGACTCCCTTGCGGTAGACAGGACTGGACGATTAATGGCTGTGGGCTCGGAATCGCAGGTATTAAACCTGCGAGGCCCGCACACCAAGATCATAAATGCACGCGGGCAAATCGTACTGCCAGGCTTTTACGACTGCCATATGCATATTCTGGACCTTGGACTAAAACTCTCCCAGGTGGATCTTAGCTTTCCGAAAGTAAAGTGTATTCCAGACATTTTGACTCAGTTGGCTGATCAATTGAAAGCAAATCCAGCTTCCACGGTGGTTTTGGGCGCTCGATATGACCAAAATCGACTCCAGGAAAAACAACATCCTACGCGGCATGATCTGGACGCTGTTTCGCTCGATTTACCTGTTCGGATCGAACACACCAGCGGACACGCTGCAGTAGTTAATTCGCGCGCCCTGGAGATGCTTGGCATTTCCAGGAATTCCAAAGATCCGGTTGGCGGTATTGTGCACCGCGACGCCGACGGTGAGCCTACAGGTCTCTTGCTGGAGACCGCCGCCTGGCACAACATGGACAGTATTGCACCAGAGCCGACGTCGGCAGAGGCGATTAAAGCATTGGAACGCGCTGGGGATTATCTTCTCAGCCTGGGAATTACCAGTGCATCAGACGCATGTACGTCGTTAGATGAGATAGACTGCTATGCCCGTGCATCATGGCTTCAAAAACTGCGCCTCCGCGTCAATCTTATGGTCGATTGGGCGGAGGTAATGGAAGATGCTGCATCGGCCCCTCCTCCCAAGCCTGAGCACCTTCAGCCCGGTCGCGTCTCTGGTCATATGCTTCACGTTGGGCAGGCCAAGCTCTTCAGCGATGGTGCTATTACAACGCGTACTTGCTGGCTCAACCAACCATTTAGCGACGGCGATAACACAAACACCGGTGTGCCCATCTTTCCCGAGGAGGAACTCCGCAGGTTGATCATTGCGGCTCATCGACGTGGCTGGCAGGTAGCATGCCATGCCATTGGTGATAGAGCGATTGAGGCAGTGCTCGACGCTTATGCCGAGGCCCAGCGCCAGCAAACGCGGCCGCGTCCGGGGCACCGTATCGAACATTGTATGCTGCTTAACGACCAACTAATACAGCGTCTGAGACGACAGAACATCTGGTCGATAGGCCAGCCAGAGTTTATTTCATCTCTTGGTGACGCATATATTACGGCCCTTGGTACTGAGCGTGCCAGCCGGCTCTCGCCGTACAATACCTTGGAAAATTGCGGTGTTGCACAGGCATTTAGCTCAGATTGTCCTGTGGTACCAGGTAACCCAATAGATGGCCTCATCGCGGCAGTTACAAGGCGAATCGCTAGCGGCACCACACTAAATCTAAACGAGTGCATATCCATGGAGGCTGCAGTGTACAACTTTACTGCTGCACCAGCATTTGCCTGCAGAACTGAACAGGATCGCGGTACTCTGGAGACCGGAAAGTGGGCTGATTTTATATTAATACAAGGTGAACTCTTTGCGCCTATAGGCGAGTGGATTAATGTGCCTAAGGTGGCATCCGTGTTTGTTGCGGGACAATGTGTATATGGGGAGGCGATGATTTGAGAGCTTTACTGGTATTCCAGGATGGTTCCTATTATGTTGGCGAGTCGCTGGGAGCCGTTGGGCGCTCACAAGGTGAAATTGTATTCAACACAGGTATGACCGGGTATCAGGAGATTCTCTCGGATCCATCGTACGCTGGCCAAATCGTCAATCTTACCTATCCGCTCATTGGCAATTACGGAATAAATGACGATGACATCGAGTCGCGCAAGATCCAAGTTGCAGGTCTAGTTGTGCACCACTGTGAAGACAAACCAAGTAACTGGCGCTCTGGTCATTCTCTTAATGATTACCTTGCCGAGAACAATATTGTTGCAATTAGAGGTGTTGATACTCGAGCAATAACAAGACACGTAAGACAAAAGGGCGTCATGCTATCCACTATAACGTCTGATGAAACTGTCGATGAGGCACTTCAACGGTTATCCAAGATGCCTGCGTATGAGACTGCGGATTTTACTCAAGTAGTTACTACTTCGGAACCATACCTCTGGAACGACCAGTGCAGTAAACCACTAACCTACGACCCAAGCGCCGGCAAAATAGCCAATCGGCGAATTGCACTTCTGGATTGCGGCGTTAAATACAACATACTGCGGTCACTTGCTAAATACGGGTGTGAAACCGTGGTGTTCCCCTGTACGACTGCTCACGCTGAGATTTTGGAGTGCAAGCCAGATGGCATTATGTTGTCTCCAGGTCCTGGTGATCCGTCAAATTTGGGTGCTATCGTCGAAACCGTAAAACACCTTGTTGGCTCGATGCCAATCCTGGGTGTCTGTTTAGGTAACCAAATTCTTGGCGCTGCATTCGGGAGCAAGACCTTCAAGCTGCGCTTTGGACATCGTGGCAGCAATCATCCTGTAAAGGACCTTAAGACAGGCAAGGTGTACATCACATCCCAAAATCACGGGTATGCATTGGATCCTGATGGACTTCGTGATGGAATGGAAGTCGCGCACATCAATCTTAATGACAATACCGTGGAAGGTCTTCGTCACAAAGAATTACCTATCATTTCTATTCAGTATCATCCTGAAGCATCACCTGGACCGATGGATAGCTCGTACTTTTTTGGAGAGTTTATGCGTCTCATCGATCAACGGAGCTAGGTTTTATGGCCACGTCACTAACTAGCGGTGCGAAAGCCAAAAGAAGAAGTGGTATTGCACGTTGGCAAAACGTGCTGGGATTAGCAGTCTTGGCCGCCTTGATTGTAACTTATGCAGCATTTTCAGCGGCGCTCATCCCGTCGACATCAATGGAACCGACATTGAAACCTGGTGATGAGATACTAGTAGAGCGTGCGTGGGCGGCTTATCCATTTGGAATGCTGCCATCACGGGGTGATGTAATCACCTTTAAGTTCTCGCCAAGCAAGCAGATTACCGATGCTGTGAACAGCGGCGAAAGTATATCGGCGCTCACTGGCGGTAGCGGTGTGGCGCCAGGTGACAAAGTACTTAAGCCAATTCTACTTATAAAAAGAGTAGTAGGATTGCCTGGTGATACTGTTCAACTTGTGGGAAACAGGCTAGTAGTTAATGGCCAGACCGTGAAGTATGACTACAGTACCATACCCACTACACTACCAGGCGTACTCTATCCGTACGCTGTCCAGCATCCCATAAAAGTGCCCGCAGGCCACCTGTTCGTTTTAGGTGACAATAGAAGCAATAGCGACGATGGACGGTATTGGGGCACGCTAGCTCAGGATCAGGTGGTGGGCAAGTTCATAGGTATTTTCGCACATCGCAAGATTGCAACCCAACCCGGTGACCCGGGAGACCCTATGCCTTGAGTGCGAGA
Organism: Chthonomonadaceae bacterium; assembly: GCA_027450145.1. Lineage (GTDB taxonomy): Bacteria > Armatimonadota > Chthonomonadetes > Chthonomonadales > Chthonomonadaceae > JAJZFK01. The sequence goes on from DAIDKH010000019.1 coordinate 21,986, forward strand.
TGTAGCTTCAAACGAACATTCTAGAAAGAGTTATATGCCGAGAGACACGTCATTAAAATCAGTCTTGGTACTGGGAAGTGGGCCGATCATCATTGGGCAGGCGGCAGAATTCGATTATGCCGGATCTCAGGCATGCCAGGCACTACGCGAGGAAGGTCTGCAGGTCATACTAGTCAACAGTAACCCAGCTACGATCATGACAGATGCAGATATGGCCGATAGAACGTACATCGAACCGCTCAACGTAGAATTTGCTGCGCGCGTCATTGAAAAGGAGCGACCAGACGGACTTCTTGCCACCCTGGGTGGGCAGACTGGGCTAAACCTTGCGACTCAACTGGCCGAGGCTGGAATTCTAGAGAAATACGGGGTGCGCCTTTTAGGGACACCTTTAGAGGCTATTCGCAAAGCCGAGGATCGTGAAGAATTCCGTAACCTTATGAAGCAGATTGGCGAACCGGTACCGGAGTCGTGGATTGTAACAGACGAATCTCAACTGAGTGATCCCGCCAATGCAGGTATCTGGCCCCTTATTGTGCGTCCAGCGTACACATTAGGCGGCACGGGAGGGGGAATTGCGTACAACCGAGATGAGCTGTACGAAATCGCCCACCGTGGTCTGGCACTCTCTATGCGTAGGCAAGTCATGATAGAGCGTTACCTTAAGGGCTGGAAAGAGATTGAGTACGAGGTAATGCGCGACGCCAATGACACCGCCATTACAGTTTGCAATATGGAAAACTTCGATCCTATGGGGGTTCACACCGGGGATAGTATTGTCACAGCTCCCTCACAAACTCTCACAGATCGCGAATACCAGATGCTGCGGTCTGCATCACTTAAGATCATTAGGTCGTTGGGTATTGAGGGCGGCTGTAACGTTCAATTGTCCCTAGATCCTAAGTCATTTAGATACTATATAATCGAGGTCAATCCCCGCGTTTCACGCTCATCCGCACTCGCCAGCAAAGCCACGGGTTATCCAATTGCGCGGGTGGCAGCTAAAATTGCCATTGGCATGAGACTCGATGAGATCGAGAATGCAGTAACGCGCAAGACTCTTGCCTGCTTTGAACCAGCGTTGGATTATTGTGTAGTGAAGATACCGCGGTGGCCATTCGATAAATTCGTTGGTGCAGACAGGCGCATCACTACTCAAATGAAAGCCACCGGTGAAGTGATGGCTATAGATCGTACATTTGAGGGTGCACTCATGAAAGCAATTAGGTCCCTTGAAAACGGTATCATTGGCCTCTCTAATAAAACTGCGCATCTGTTAAGCGATATTGAAATAGAGGAGGCCCTACGCGTTCCTGCAGATGAAAGACTTTGGGCTATAACCGAGGCGTTCAGGCGCGGCATGGCGGTTGAGGAAGTACATGCACTCAGTGACATCGACCCTTGGTTTCTAAACAAATTACGCCATCTGGTAGACATTGAGATGCGCTTGAGGTCTAACGGCACCGCGCTGGTTCGTCTTGCTTCCGATGAAAAAAGCGAGGACTTGGCCGCGAGCCACCCACTTGCGGTGAAGTTGCTGCGTGAGGCGAAACTTGCAGGCTTTCCCGATGTAACGTTAGGCTCCATATCGGGTGTCCCAGAATTGAAACTGCGATCGCTTCGGAATCGTCTCGGAATCGTACCAGTATATAAGCAGGTAGATACGTGCTCAGCTGAATTTGAGGCGGCCACACCGTACTTCTACTCGTGTTACGATTTGGAGGATGAACGATAGTTGGGTGATGCCACTTACGTTCTTAACACAGGAGATACCGCAGAGGCGCGTTTAAAGGTGGTTGATCGCGTACACGGCAGGCACACCCACGCGTTCCTGCTGCGGGCCGGTCTTCGCCAAGGCATGTCAGCGGCTGAATTCGGTTGTGGTGTTGGCCTGGTTACTGAACGTATAATGCAGATTGTTGGGGCGAAGGGATACGTCACTGCTATAGACGCTAGCGGGGCTCAAATTGAGGCCGCGAAGCGGCACCTCCCTGAGGAAATGATCGACCACGTACATTTTGTGGAAGCAGATGCATCACAGACAAACCTGAATGACAGGATGTTCGACTTTGTATACTGTCGATTTCTGCTGATGCACATGTCTGCACCAGAACTTGCATTGCGGGAGATGGTGCGTGTACTGAAGCCAGGAGGCATCCTTGCCGTTGAAGATGGTGATTTCAGTTCCCCATTCTGCTGGCCTCGATGTATCGCGTTTGAGAAGGCGTTTCAATTGTACGTATCCGCTGGCGCAAGCAACGGGGCGGATTTCCTTATAGGGCAGCGGTTGTACCCAATGGTCAGCGCATTGGGGCTGACTAATATTGAGGTTGAGGCCGTGCAGCCTGTCTGTACGGATCCTGATGAATGTGAACTGGTTCCATCCACGCTTAGCGAATGTCGAGAAACCTTGATCCGAAATGGTCTGGCCGATATACAGACGATTGAAGCAACCATTGAATCTGTTCGTACGGCTGCCAACCTACCGAATGTTGTATTTGGTATGGCTCGAATGACGCAGGTGTGTGGACGAAAACCTGAAAGAGCGGGTTGAAATAATGCAGCTAGGTCTTAAGGAACTTGATCCTGTAATCGCACAGCAGATCTCACAGCTGCTTAGTGCGACAGGCGGAACATTCATTGATCCAGATATTCAATGGAAAGGCGCACTGCCCTTCCGTCTTCAAACAGAACTGGGTCCATCAAATTTTAAGTTTAGGACCCGCCGAAAGCCTCTACCCCACGAACTGAAGGCTTTTCAACTTGCAACCCGGCGGCGCGACTACAGAATAAACCGCATTGCGATACCCGTTGCCCTTGCCGCTCTCGCCGTTCCATTCAATGCTGCGCTAGAGTTCTATCTGCTATCGTCGAACAGCATATTCGCGCATTTGCCTGTAGCGCTAGCAGTAGAGGCGGCCGCAACGTTAACAGGGGTTGCAATATCTCGCGCCAATAGGCCGCTGGCCTTGGATAAGAGAATTGATCTGTGTGAACTGCAGGCCGTAAGCCCCAGACTGACTCTGCGCCCAGTGGAACGTTATTATGTGGATGCACTCATTGTCTTCTCCCAGATTCAGTGTGATCAGGACTCGGAAGCAGCATTACGTGAAACACTATCTCAACTTAATCGCCTTCTGGATACATATAGAGACCTGGAACGCAGGCGCGAGGGCCTCCTTTCGTTAATGGGTACGCACGTAGAATCTGAGCTTGACGCGCAGATAAAATCTACGGAGCACCTTCTGTCAACCGAGAGCGATCCGCAGGTGCGAGAAACTCTCGTGCACAACCTCAAAATGTTTCACGAGCGATCGGAAAATGCGGCTACCATGCGCCAGAACTTACAACGAATGCAGGGCCAGCAGGAGTCGGTTATGCAGACAATGATCACCGCACAATCTGCGGTGGCAAGGCTGTACCTAGCGCCACGAGTAGATGACAGCTCACAGGTTGAGCGAACGACTTCGTCGGTGCAGGCAATTAACCAGCACACTAGGGCTGTGGAAGAAGCCATTGAAGAGGTTTTGACGCTGGGCAAACCGTCAATTTAGCTACTAACTAAAGGATTTAGAATGTCAAACAAAAAGGTCGCAGTAATCGGCTCAGGTCCTATTCGAATTGGACAGGGTATAGAATTCGACTATTGCTCGGTACATTGCGTGCGTGCCATTCGTGCAATGGGAAACGAAGCAATAATCATTAACAACAATCCTGAGACCGTATCGACAGATTTTGACATTTCAGATCGGTTGTATTTCGAACCACTGGCCCTCGAAGATGTCTTGAACGTGTTGGATCGTGAAAAGCCCGATGGCGTTGTGGTGCAATTTGGGGGACAAACCGCGATCAATCTCGCACGCTCCCTTCATGACGCTGGTTGGCCCATACTGGGGAGCTCGCCAGACTCGATTGACCTCGCCGAGGACCGAGATCGTTTTGAACGCGTACTAGCGGAACTGGATATTCCAAAGCCCGCGGGCCGCGCGGTCACTTCTGCCCAAGCGGCAGTAGTGGTTGCAGATGAAATAGGTTATCCGGTTTTGGTACGTCCGAGTTACGTACTTGGTGGGCGAGCGATGGAGATCATCTACGATCGTGTAGAACTTGAAAATTACATGGCGTACGTTGTCGACGCATCACCCGATGCACCCATACTGGTTGACAAATACATACTCGGTAAGGAAGCCGAGGTGGACGTAATATCCGATGGCGTTGACTGCTTGCTACCAGGCATAATGGAGCATATTGAGCGTGCCGGTATTCACTCGGGAGACAGTATGGCGGTTTACCCTCCGCAGACGCTCTCTACCAAAGTAATTGATCAAATCGTTGATACTGCAATTCGCATTGCCCGACGGCTGGAGGTTCGTGGATTAATGAACATCCAGTTTGTTATCGATCGGGCAACCGACACCGCAATGGTTCTTGAGGTGAACCCAAGAGGCTCCCGAACTGTTCCCTACCTCAGCAAAATCACGGGTATCCCCATGGTTCAGGTTGCAACGCGGGTGATGATGGGGACGACCTTGAAGGAGCAAGGCTATTCCACGGGGCTACATCCATCAGCAGGCATTATCGCCGTAAAAGCCCCTGTCTTCTCCTTTCAGAAACTCGCGTTAGTTGACATAGGACTTGGTCCAGAAATGAAGAGCACCGGTGAAATCATGGGTGTGGACGTTGAATATCCTCTAGCGCTATACAAGGCACTTGTCGCCTCGGGAATAGGCGTACCCAAAGGTGGTAGTTTGCTAATCACGATTGCAGATGCCGACAAGGTCGAATGTGTTCCAATCGTGCGCGAGTTTGCCTCCTTAGGTTTTAGGATCTACGCCACGGCCGGTACTGCCGCATTCCTGCATGGCCAGGGAATTGCCGCTCAAACAGTTAAGAAGCTTCACGAGGGCGATGGAAATATAGTCGATCTCATCAAGAACCAGCAGGTAGACCTCTTGATCAATACGCTCTCAAGTGATAAACGCATAGAACGGGAGGGAGCGCGTATTCGAAGAGCCAGCGTTGAGGCGGGAGTTCCATGCTTAACCAGCCTTGATACGGCGCGTGCGCTTTTGGTTGCTCTCATATCACGTAAAACTACGAGTGAATTTGCACTTCACGGCGTGAGTGAATACCGATCGTAGTGAGAGGAGATTGGAATTTGAGGAGGGTATCGATGACAGCCGCAGCTGTTGTTGCCGCTGCAATGGTGCTAGCCAGTGCTTATACTGCCTCTGCACAAGCACCAAACACAAATGCCGCTATGTCGCCGTCAGCGGCATCCGCAGTGACTCCAAAACCGCTGTATCAACTGGAATATGAACGTAATCTCGATGCGACCGTGAAAAGCATTGCGGTCGTGGATATGCACGGTAACCATCAGCCGAGCCTTATATACTTATCATCACTCCCAGACCATCCAAATGAGACAAAACTGGTGATCGCACACTGGAACGGGACATCGTTTGTTTCCGACAAGTCAAAAGTCATCAATGCCCGCCCGGATATTCTCGAAGTCGGCAAGTTCGCTGGTAACACCGGTCCGTGGGTCATTGCAACATCGGATGGCGTACGGTATTTGGAGGATGGTGTGCTCAAGTCGAAGCCGTTTCCTCAACCGGAGGATATTGTCGGCAAGTTGACCGATTTGTCTGGTGCCACCAGGTTAGCGATTGCAACTCCGCAAATGAAGATTGTTACAGTGGGCATCAACCTGACAGCCGGTGCTACGACCCTTACAGATCCTCAACCCATGCCGCCATCTTCCGCAATTGCCAGCATGGATTTGCGTAGTTTGCCCAGTTCGTTAGAGAGTATTGGGCTGCCCTCCGCCTTGGTGAAGGGCGGAATTATGGGGCTTGTGCGTGCGAACGCAGCTTCTCGCCTACTTCTCTATTATTTGGTTGCATCTCACGAAGAGAATGCGCAAGGACAAACCACGGGATCTAGCCATTGGAGTGTTATGTTTGTCAATCCTGCCGCAGTCGTTCCGAAATCACTTTACACAACTCCAGTGCTTACGGGAAGTATTCTCTGTCTTGCGCACCGTAGCCCAGTTTCGCCCTATTCCAACGGGCTTTTGGTGCTAACTAGCGCCAGCAGAAAAGGCCCAGGAACCGGACTATACTTTTTTAAGCTCGCTAGGAAATAGTGCCCAATTTCGTTGTGAGCGGCCAGGAACCTCAGGAAGGAACCGTTTCGGAATGAATGAACCTAAAGTTGCAGTAATCACTGGTGCTAGCAGTGGCATAGGCGCAGCGGTTGCCCGCAGTTTGGCCGCCGAAGGGTTTCGCCTTATACTAGGCGCGCGTAGAATGGACAAACTGCGAGCCGTGGGCGAACCTATTGATGCTGACTGTCGCTTTCTAGACGTCACCAGTGACGCGAGTGTGGTCGAATTCTGCAAATCAATCGGTACAGCGCATGTTCTGGTGAACAACGCCGGTGGGGCTCTTGGCCTTGACAGCATTGAGGACGCCCAGGAAGTCGACTGGCAGCGCATGTACGATACCAACGTTATGGGCCTAATGCGCGTTACCAAGGCACTTCTGCCAGCACTAGAGACTGCCAACCCTGGGCATGTCGTAAATATTGGGTCTATTGCTGGTAGAGAGCCCTATCCCGGTGGAGCTGGATACAACGCTGCCAAATTTGCTGTTAAGGCGATCACTCAAGTAATGAGGATGGAATGGCTGGGCCGCCCAATACGGGTTACCGAAATTGCTCCAGGGCTGGTAGAAACAGAATTTAGTTTGGTGCGATTTAAAGGGGATTCAGAGCGAGCAGATCGAGTTTACAGTGGTTTGGAACCCTTAACCGCGGACGATGTGGCAGAAGCAGTGTGTTGGGCCGTGACGCGACCCTCTCACGTCAACATCGACGAAATCGTTCTGAAGCCACTTGCTCAAGCGTCGGCTACTATGGTATCTCGTAAGCAAGTATGAGTACATACTTTGAGCAGAATTATAACGAGTTAGCTAATAACGCTGCCTACCGGGACCTGTCTATGGACCGTGGTAGGATTTTAATAACAGGTTCCGATGCATTTCCCTGGCTGCATGCACTGGTATCGAATGATTTACGGCAACTAACCGTAAAGCCTTCGACTGCGGTACTTGCATTCTGCCTGGATCCTACTGCACACGTTCTTGCCGACCTGCGGGTTTTCAAGCTGGAGGCTGGAACCTTCTCGGAGCGCGGCGGAATTTTGATTGACACTCACGCTTCCAACACTCTTGCGCTACTAGATCACTTGGATCGGTACGTCATTACTGAAGATGTGGAGTTGCGCGATGTTTCCCAGTCTACTGGATGCATTGCGATTCAAGGACCCAACGCTCAAAATGTACCCGAATCTTCGATTTGGTGGGACCTCGATCTTACGGGCTTTGGCGGTGGAGTTCTAATGTTTTCCTGTCTAAGTGATCGGGATAAGTGGTTGCAGATTAACACCACCCTCGTCCCTATCACCGACGATACCTGGCAGGCTGCGAGGTTGGAATGTGGCCTACCCGAGTGGGGATTGGAATTGAACTCACACGTATTAGCTGCGGAAGTAGATCCCTACCGTGAACAGTATAGCGTCTCCAAAGGCTGCTATCCTGGACAGGAAATTCTCGCTCGAATCGACAGCAGAGGTCACACCAATCGCCAGCTGTACATGGTTGCTGCGCGTGCTGGGGCCAATTTAACCTGCCATACTGAGGTGTGGGCGCGCAGCCCAGAAGCTGTGTCAATAGGTAACCTATGCAGCACTGTGCCTAGTTCCCCTGCGTGCAACGGTAGGGCCATCGCGCTGGCACTACTTCGATCTAATCAGATCACCAACGGTAGCAGTCTATTTGATGAGACCGGTGACGAACTAACCGTAGTGGATATCCCCCGCAGGCGAAATACCTACCAGTGAACGGGGTTTCTGCCTCAGTGGAACCCGCAAAGCTGAGTCCTGGCGCCACTGCTTCTCTCATTGCAATTAATGCATTTTGGGGGCTCTCATCGGCCTCAGCCAAAACTGCGCTCACTTTTGTTGGCCCATTCACCTTAACGTTAATTAGGTTTTTTCCCGCTGGTCTTGTATTACTATTTTTAGGACGTAAACAGCTACCTGCTCTTCGAATGTCATCTTACGATGTCGCGAAACTTTTCGTTCTCTCAATCGTTGGTATAACCCTAACTTATGGGATTTATTTCACGGGTCTTCAACGGACAAACTCCACAGATGCGAGTTTACTATTCGCGTGCGAGCCGATACTATTGTCTCTCGCAGCAACGACATTCCTCCGAGAAAAACTGTCGTCAATTCAGTGGCTTGGCCTCGTAGTCGGCATTTTTGGTATTTGGATTATTGCGGGTAGAGCGGGAGGCAACTGGTTAGCGTTACTTGGTCTCTCATGTGAGTGCTGCACCGGTGTCGTTGCGAAAGACCTAGTGTCGCGGTACCCTCCTCTTCTTCTCCTAGGAGCAGAAATGATAATTGGCAGTCTTATAGCTGTGCCCGGAGCATTTAGGGAGTGTGCGCTTGCAGCGAATATCAGCTTTACGCCACTTTTGTTTATCAACATTCTCTACCTTGGACTGATCTGTTCAGCACTCTGTTATGGAGTGTGGTATAAGCTAATGCAAAGCACACCACTCTCCCAAATGAGCGCGTTCATTCTCGTTCAACCGTTATTGGGTCCGTTCTACGGCCATCTTCTTCACGGCGATATCATCAGCTCAACAGTTGTTGAGGGAGCCGTATTCGTGTGCGTTGGTATAATCCTTACTCAGATCAAGGTAGGTATTGCTTCTCAACGTGCATCGGAATTTTTAGAGTAATATAAATTACTTAAATTGGTATTGACATGATTTTTAAGTAATGATATAATCAGATCGGTCTAGACTACTGATCGTCCGGTACAGGAAGTGCAATGTTATCAGACAGGCTACCTGGTGAATTGGTTGCCCTCCACAAGCAGACAATAGATTGTAGCAGTCCAATTCCTCGCCACGCTCAAGTTAAGGCGATACTATTGGGAGCAGTGCACTCAGGTGTTTGGGAACCAGGCACCAAGATTCCAGCCGAAACCGAAATTGCGCGTGTGCTCAAAGTCAGTAAAATGACTGCGAACCGTGCAATCACCGATCTTGCCTCGGAGGGTGTATTCATTCGGGAGCTTGGTCGAGGAACATTCGTTCGAAGCTCAACGAATAATACGGGCCACCCCGAACAAGATCAAATTCGGCGCCGCGCACACGTCATTTTGCGGCTGGTTACCTCAGGGCCAGCGAGTGATGTACCCGACAATGAATATCTGTGCAGTCTGATGCTTGCCATACGAACATCTCTGTCCCCTACCGATGCCGTAATCAAAATCAGCCAGATACCTGGAAGTGATTATATATCGGCATTCGAACGCAACCGAGATGAACGTTGGGTTGTCATCGCACCTACCAAAGACGACTTGATCGGCCTTCGAGCTTTGGCTAGAGCGCACTATGCGGCCGTTGTTTTAGGCGCTTCGTGGCCCGGTATTGGATTACCTGCCGTAGATAGTGACAATTGCGGGGGGATGTATCTCGCTGTCGAGCACTTAGTCGGTTTGGGGCATACGACCATCGGGATGATCTATGCAGACCCAGAAACCAGTAACACTATTGACCGTATTACCGCATTCCACGAGGCCATGAAATCACACGGTCTTCAAGTAAACGGCAAGTTCCTGGTTGACGCACACGATGACATGGGTATTCGTGCAGATGTCCGAGAACAGCTTGCATTGCTTTTACGGTCCAACTACTGCCCGTCAGCCTGGGTAGCAGCTGGACCGTATGTGGCTATGGCCCTTCTTGAGCTGGCTCACACAGTGGGAATTTCAGTTCCTGGTGACCTATCAATCGTGGGATTTGATTATCCAGCCGCACTTGCCGCGCGGACACCGTCGCTCACTACAGTTTGTCAGCCGCTGGCAGAGATGGGTTCAACAGCCGCAAGGCTTATAACTAATCCCAGTGGAGAGGAGGTTGTTTACAAACTGCCGTGCTCTTTAGCAGTTCGTGGGTCAACGGCAGTAGTTCGATCAATATCCAATAATGTAGAAGGTTGGTCGTAAGTAACGAGATTTACTGCTATTAAGACCAACGAGTGAAGGGAGACGATGTGATGAAACGAGGCAATTCGGCGTTCACGTTGATAGAGCTACTCGTTGTTATTGCTATTATAGCTATTCTTGCCGCCATTCTATTCCCAGTTTTTGCACAGGCTCGCGAAAGAGCTCGCAGTATTTCCTGCCTGTCCAATCTTCAGCAGCAGGGCCTTGCTATTACGATGTATGTGCAGGATTACGATGAGACGTTTTTCCAGTTACCGTGGCATCAGGCTACCACCGATACCGGATGCGAGCCAAATTCGAATGCTGCGTGTCCCACGGTATTTTGGAGCGACCTGCTCATGCCTTATATTAAGAATCAGGGGATATTTAGCTGTCCCAGCAATTCGGATATTCTCTATAGTACATGGGGATATGTTTCACCAACATACCGCGTTACCTACGGGTTGAGCGATTTCACGTTTAACGAAAACGAGGATCAAGGTGGACCAACCACGTTAGCTGCAATGGCCACGCCTTCTGACATCGCCTTAATAAGCGATGACCGCTATGCGTGGAACTGGCACACTTGTCAGCCAAACAACTCCGGCGGGTATGCGTTCTATTGGGATGCATCCGATCCCAATTCAATTTGGGCCGGCTATGGTGATTTCAAAGGTAACTCAAACAATCCCCGGCATTTTAACGGGCAAAATTTTACCTATGCCGATGGCCATTCAAAATTTGGTGTACTAAGCACCCCTGCTCCTCAGGATGGTACTACGTCGAGCGGTCTCTACTACGGCGCCTACCGCAGTGCTAAAGTGTACAGCCAGAATTACAGCGACGCTGCGTGTACCGTGCCAACTGGCTAATCTCTTCACAACATCTATCCAGGTTCAGCCGGTCGTAAAACAACTCGACCGGCTGAACTCAAACTAGCAAGGCTTTTAGCAATGAAAACCAGCGTGCCAAATTCAGTCGTTATAGCAATAGGTGCTGTCACAGTTGTTGTACTTATAGTAATTGCATGGCATATGTTCGGGGGGGCACCAGCGGGTACCAGCCTTCGCAAAGGTGACTACAAGAATCCGCCGCCGGCCGCACGAGTCGGTCACGCACCCCGCTAGTAGTAAATTAGTGTGCTGTAGGACATTGTGAATTTTGTTTGTTTGAACCGTCCCACCTAGTTGAGGCTATCGCAATCAACGGCGATGTACCGACCAAAACTCGCGTCACAGGGCTGTCCCGTTTGAGATTTCTACCTTTGAGGTTTTAGCTCTAGAAACATGTCCTGGTGAAGGATCCCTATCTCGTCAAACATCTCGCCCCGCCTTTGGTAACCTAGTCGCAGATAGAATTCTATTGCGGTAATTCGCGCATGGAGGTGTACGTAGTACATTCCAAGTTGAAGAGCCTGTTTATGTGCAGCCTCCATAAGCGCTTTACCAATGCCCGCGCCCCGGTAGTCGTCAAGCACCGCAACCTGTCGTATCTTGCCACAGCCCTGCGTTTCTGGTACAAGCACCAAAGCCCCTACGGCAACATTATGAACGGTAGCGAGAAAGTGGTGATTTGCAGGGTCATCGCGAAGGTCAGCATCTGTAAAATCTAGGCCCAGCGGCAACCTAAGCACTTTACGCCTTATCTCGATCGTCTTCCAGTAGAGTTCGCTTCCATAGGAAGCTAACGTAACGTCTACCGTGTCATGGTTGTGTGATGCTGGATATGACATCTCTTATTCCCGTCCATTCGTGCCATGGATCTAGCATAACCTCCGGCACGTAGTCATTATGATCTGTGCGATATATACGGAAGAAGCAGGCATACCGTATATCTGGCCCATCATTGACTGCAGCCGTGTGACCGGTCAGGTAATTTACCAAAAAGACGTCTCCTGGTTCACCTCTAACTTGAAATGGGGCAGGTAGGTCCACCGCAGGCATACCTTTCAACAATGCTTCGGGCGTATTCTCTATAAAATACTTTTGGTATAGCTTGTGACTGCCTGGCCAAACCGTAAAGTTGCCTTGAAAATCGGAAGTAAGTGGACTAAGGAGAACTCCGACTAGTGCGGTGAAATTCTGGATCCTGCCTTCTGGAACTCCGTTTGTTGGGGAATGCATCCCATCGAGATGGGGACGTGGTAATGGTGGCGGATTATATTCAGATGGAAATCTCAAGGCGATTTGCCCACCGGTTACGGTGCGCAGCGGAGCACCAATGGCGGCCTGAAGCAACGGGAGTACAGCAGAACAGTTTACAAGGTCACTAATCACAGGTGTATGACCAATTTCAGGACAGAAGGACTGCGCTCTAAATTTTGTCATGTTTTCAGCATCCAATCCTGAACCAAGTGAGGCGTTTATGGCCTTTCGCGCTCGTTGAACCAGGTATTGGGGAACAAGGCCAGCAAGTCGAACATACCCATCGCGCTCGAATTGTGCTATCTCACTGTATGAAAGGTTCATAAAATATCCTTTAACTGCAGACGGGCACAGGTTGCCGGTATGACAGCAGCCATATTGGCTGCTAAACGACTTCCTTGTATGGTAATCGTCCCTTACTCCGTCTTCATCTAATCTGTGATAGTAGTTCTATACGCGAACGTTGGGTTCCTTCCAAGGTATTCTATACATGCCTTCCCCAATTGTGATGTGGTCGACCCACATGAAATTGAGAACGAAATGAGTGTCAATGTCCATTCGGCTACTTGTTTGTGCGGCCACTGATCTTGAGATTGCTGCGTGTATACCGGATATACGGGCACACCACTTTTCTCCTGGGACGCCGGTTATCTTTGGATCACTGGCCGTTCTCATTACCGGGGTGGGTATACCTGCCGCTCTCTCATCCGCTCAGGAGGCGTGTAGAAATCTGCTTCCGGAGGCGGTCGTAAATGTTGGAATTGCCGGATGTTATCCCGACACTGGCCTGCAGTTGGGCGATATTGTAGCCGTTTCCTCAGATATGTACGGTGATATTGGCTTTGAACTGCCTGATAATGAGCGGTTTTACCCGCTTTATAAGTCGGAATTAGGGTCCAATGCTATCTATGGCAGATTTCAATTGGAAACTAACTCCCCATGGATAGCTTCACGGCCCGAAAAACCTGTGAGGTGTGTTTCCGCCTGCACGGTCAACCAGTGTACAGGAACCGATGCGACAGGCCGACTACGTGCGAGCTTGTTTAATGTCGAAATAGAAACGATGGAGGGGGCTGCGGTAGCACAGGCGAGTGCCGGCGTAGGTGTTCCGTTAACTCAAATACGCTCCATCAGCAATATAGCAGGATATCGGTCGATCACTCGCGACTCCATCGACCTTGCCATTCGATCGCTGGAGGATTACTTTCTTGGGCTCTCACCACTTGTTTAGTTAATTCATGCGAATGCGCGGATCTGCAAGCATTAAGAGTATGTCTGCTGCTAGATTGCCCATGAGGAGCATAAATGCCCCCATTACGAAGCTCCCCATCACCAGGTAAAGGTCCTTTGCGATAACTGCATCCAATATGAGTTTGCCTAGGCCGGGCCATGCCATAACAGACTCGACCAGGGCAGAACCCGATAGTAATCCAGCGAGGCTTAACCCAAAGAGTGTTATCATTGGATTAGCCGCATTGCGAAATGCGTGTTTCCATATGACATTACGCTCTGAAAGACCGCGCGCGCGTGCTGCCATAACGTAGTTATCACCAAGCGTATCAAGTAAACTACCCCTCATCTGTCGTAGGACACCCGCACAGCTCCCTATTCCGAGGACAAGTGCAGGAAGGATAAGGTGGTAGCACACGTCTGTGAACCGGTGCCAGGAGGTAAAGAAATACGCATCGGGAGATCGCATGCCACCTACTGGAAACCATCCTGTCTTTTCTGCAAACAGCAGTACCAGCAGTGCGAGAAAAAAGCCTGGTGTGGATATTCCTGCGAAGCTGCCGAGCGAAATAAGCAGATCCGCCGCGGTGTTTTTATGAACGGCAATATAGACACCAAGCGGTATTGCGAGACCCCAGGAAATGAGGAGGGCGCAAATTGCCAATATAAGCGTATTGCCCATTCGCTGCCAGATCAACTGCGAGACGGCAGTTTTGTAGGCAAATGAATACCCAAAGTTGAGATGGGCTGCGTTACGCAGCCAGAGCAAATACTGTTCCGGCCACGGTTTGTCGAGCCCATATTCATGCTGTATTTGAGCGATGACTGCTTTGGAAACCGTTGGATCCTGCTGCATCGATGTTGTAAAGTCACCAGGAGCAAGCTGCAACACGGCGAACGAAATAAAGGATATCCCCAGTATTAGAGGAATCATGTGCAATATACGTCGAAGGACATATGTTGCCACTGTAGTTATTTAGCCGTCAGCGCCAGGGTAGGATTCACTGGCTCAACTTGTGGTGGAACAAATCGACTACCAACGGGTGAACATTTGTGTTCTATCCAATATTCAAATTCGCTGCGAAACGCCTTGATAGCGCCAACGATGGGCCAACAGGCAGCATCCCCTAGTCCACAGTACGACCGTCCGTCAACCTGACTCGCTATGCTCAACAATAGTTCAATATCGCCCTGCTGTCCCGAACCGGAAGCGATACGGTCCATTACCTTGAACATCCACCGGGTACCTTCTCGGCATGGGGTGCATTTCCCACATGACTCATGCATATAAAATTCTGCGGTTCTTTTCATGAGCTGAACGATGTCGGTGAGATCATTAAATACCATGAAGCCGCCAGAACCCAAAAGCGTCCCATTCGCGCCGCAGCTCTCGTAATCAAGATTTATCTTCTCGCAATCTTCTGCAGTTTTGATCTGCACCGAAGAGCCGCCTGGAATAACCGCCTTCAACCGACCGTTGATCACCCCACCAGCTTCGCGTATGAGTTCCATAAGTGGCGTGCCCATCTCCACTTCATAGTTACCTGGGCGCGCAATGTGGCCACTCACTGACATTATCTTCGTACCCTTGCTTCTTTCGGTTCCGTACGAGGCGTACTTTTCCGCCGAATTTGCGAGGATCCACCTGGCAGCGCAGTACGTCTCCACGTTGTTGATCAGCGTTGGTGACTGCCACACTCCCGCAACGGTGGGTAGGGGTGCGTGTGGAAACTTCAAGCGAGGATTGCCCCGTTCTCCCATCAGGCTCGACATCAGTGCCGACTCTTCACCGCATTCATAGCTTCCGGCACCCATATGAATGTAAAGGTCGAAGTCATGTCCCGTTCCAAGGATATTCTTGCCCAGATAGCCTTTTTGGTACGCTTGATCAATCGCCTTGCGCACTTGCCACGCTGGTTCGGTATATTCACCTCGAATGTAGATATAGCCAACTTTGCTATAGGTTGCGAGACCAGCGATGATAATGCCCTCTACTACAGCGTGAGGCAGCTTGAGCAACATCTCGCGGTCTTTAAACGTACCCGGTTCACCTTCGTCTGCATTACATAGTACATAGTGCGGCTGATCGTAGTTTTTGGGTAGTCCGTTCCATTTAATCCATGTAGGGAATCCCGCACCACCTCTACCGCGTAATCCAGAAGCCTTAATCTCGTCCACGATAGTCTGCCGCTCACTGGATGCTGCGCGCTTAAGACCGTCGTAACCGCCGTGAGCCTCCCACACATCGATATTGGTAATACCCGGAACATCACGGTGCTCTAACAGCAGGTTAAGAATTGCCATAGGTTACGTTATCCTGATTGTTAAATTAAGTCTTGGGAAGTGAAGCTGCCACCGCCAGTAACACTGGCGCCAGGAGTTTGGATTTTGACAATAGAGTCTGCCAGATGTGCAGGGGTAAATTCGTTAGATTTGCGCAGTTCCTCAATGAGGCTAAGGCAATTATCTGGCGTTACTCCGGTGAAGTACTTATCCCCTACCTGGATTACTGTGGCGCCGCCGCAGTAATTCAAGCACTCCGCTTCAGAAAGTGTGAATTCACCATCAGCTGTGGTACCGCCAATAGAGACACCCAACTCATGTTCATACCGATGAACAATGTCATAGGCGCCCAGCAGTGCACATGTTAGGCAGGTGCACACTTCCAGGTGATGCCGGCCACGAGGTTTGAGGTTGTACATTGTATAAAATGACGCCACTCCTTCCACCTCGGTGTATGAGAGCTGCAGGCGTTCAGCTACTTCACGGATTGCTGCGGGTGTAAGCGACCCACCGTATTCGCGCTGAGCAAGCCATAGTGCCGGCAGACAGGCAGCTTTTCGTTCTGGATAATGAGTAACTATCTCCTCAAGCTCAGCAATGGCGGCATCAGAGAATCTGTCTCCATCTGATGGCGTCTCCAATGGCTTGGGGATAAAGGTATCGGTCAATGCGTTGTAACTTGTACTGGTCATCGTTCCTACCGGTCTATTTCACCAAGAATAATGTCAATGCTGCCGATAATGGCCACGACATCTGCAATTAGCCGTCCTCTGCACATGGATGAAAGTGATTGCAGGTTCATGAAGCATGGTGGCCGTAGATGCGCGCGCCACGGCCGATTTGAACCGTCGCTTACTATATAAAAGCCTATTTCACCCTTAGGAGATTCGAGAGCCTGCCACGTCTCTCCCACTGGTGGGTGAAAACCTTCGGTCCACAGCTTAAAGTGGTGAATGACACCCTCCATACTGTTGTCGAGTTCCTGGCGGGGAGGCGGTACCACCTTCCGATCATCGGAGTTGATGGGACCAGCGGGAAGTCGCTGCAGCGCCTGCTTTACTATCTCGCGACTTTGGTACATCTCAGCCATGCGTACCCTAAAGCGATCATAAACGTCGCTGAACTCGCCTGTGGGCACGTAGAAGTCGTATTGTTCGTAGCCGCAGTAGGGAGTTGCCTTACGAACGTCATACGGAATTCCGGCGGCGCGAAGCGTGGCACCGGTAATTCCAAGAGAAAGGCACTCCTCCCCTGAGATGATCCCTACTCCTTGGGTACGCTCACGAAAGATGGGATTAGCGTGCAGCAGGGCTTCCATTTCGTCTAACTTGGCAGGAAAATCGTCGATAAACTTTGCTGCTCGTGCAACCCAGCCATCAGGTGCATCGCCTCTTAGGCCGCCTGGCACAATCCATGACGGCATCATTCGCACCCCGGACATCATCTCTACCAGGTCTAGAATATACTCCCGTTGTTGCAGTGCATAGAAATAGACCGTCATCGCGCCAAGGTCCAACAGGTGCGTTCCCAGCCACACAAGATGGCTCGCAATGCGCTGCAACTCCATGAGTATTACACGAAGTACTTGGCCCCTTTCAGGAATCTCTATGTCTAGCAGCTTTTCAACTGAAAACGTGAAAGCAGCGTTATTGATTAACGCGGAAACGTAGTCCATGCGGTCTGTTAGGGGCACCGCTTTCATGTACGTGTTGTACTCTATAGTTTTTTCAATTCCAGTATGAACGTACCCCACATGAGGAGTTGCGCTTAAGATGGTTTCACCATCTAATTCAAGCACCACTCGCAAAACGCCATGAGTACTGGGATGCTGCGGCCCCATATTGACAACCATAGTAGTATCATCAATGGCATCAATTTGTACGCCGGACGCACTGGTTACCGGAATCTCTATCTCTGCCGAGGCAGATGTTTCGGATGTGGTCATACTGATACAGTCCTTACTAAATCGTCAATGCCCATTGGGATCAGCCGGAGCAATCTGCGGCGTCGGTGGTGCATGGTGGTCAAACAGATGCTGTTCACCTTTCACGTCGCCGGTTTTACCGTGGTACGATTCGCCCGGATGCTGCACCGGTACCTCGCTGACTGCCGGCCCGAACTTCCCGTTCGGGAACTGTACTCGTTCCCCGCCAAGTGGATAATCTTTGCGCTGCGGGTGTCCTATCCAGTCATCGGACATCAATATTCTGCGAAGGTCCGGGTGCCCCTCAAACTTCACACCGAACATGTCGTAGACTTCTCGCTCCGGAAATGCAGCTCCTGCGTACACTGCGGTCACGGTTGGTACCACGGTATCGGTTTCTGGAACGCGCACTTTAACGAATATCCGCTTGTTGTTACCAACTAACGTCCCGTCTTTTTCGTATTGGACCGAAAACAGATTGTAAACAACTTCGAATCTGTGCGTTTCAAATTTGTCAAGGTAGTCCACGCCTAAACATTCAGAAAACAGGCTATACTGGCAGGTTACATCGTCGCGTAAGACCTTGAGAACATTTGCTATTTCGGCACGTTCAACAGTTAGTCGTAAGTCGCCTCGAAAGTGCTCTACAAGTAAGATTGCACCAGGCACGGCTGCCTCAATCGCAGAGACCTCCGGTATAATCGGTTCGGCAATCGGGGTTTCATTTTCGGTATCGCTCATTACTTAACACCACCTATCGCGCGAGACGCCTGTTTAGAATATTCTGGCCGTCCGCCCTCAGGAGTGAGAAATTGGTGCTCTTCCTGAGATGACGCTCCATAGGTGGGTACACGCGGACCAATCTGCAAGTTCGTCAAATCAGTTGGACCGGATTTCTCATTTCCAAATCTTAAAGCAGGCCGAGGAGCGAGGATCGCCTTCGAAGGAGCCTCTTTGTACCGCGCCAGCTCACTCTCTTCCCAGTCGAGCGCACCGCTTCCGATTAAGTAAAAATAACCAACGAACAAGATCGCCACAAACACGGCCATTTCTACAAAGTTAAATATCTTTAGATTTAACGACAGATCGCCGTAGGCTACTGCCCACGGGTAAAGAAAGATGGTCTCAATATCAAATACAATGAATAGCATTGCAATGAGGTAAAACTTCACTGGAAACCGCTGTCGGGCATTTCCAACAGGTCGCATGCCACATTCGTAAGCTTCCGATTTAACGGCACCTGGCTTTTTAGGGCCTAGAAAAAGCGAGCCAAACACCATTACACCCGCAATAACAGCGGCAACGCAAATCATCACCATGATGGGAATGTAGCTGTACACGAGACTTCTCCCTGAAGTACTAAGCGGACTCTTTGAGTAAACCCTGTGAATTCGTTCACAAGGTTACCTACACACGAGAATTATACCCGCAACAGCCGATGTAATTGACCTTTACCCAACGTTCAACCTGCTGGTTGGCCAGTCGTTAACCCTCGTTTTCATTCCTGCCGCCCATCTTTATGCCTGGTAACCTGCCTACAGGATGGGCTCTATTAAGTGCGAGACCGGGCAAAGTCACGGATTTTGAATGCTCATGGGAGTTATCGGTAATATGGACGTCATGAACGAGGCACATCATGAAGCCTATGCCGCCACCCAATAAACCAGCCGCCCAGAGACGCTCAAGTTGGTATGGATCGTACATCGTAGCGGCGAACACATAACCGGTCACTGCCCCTACCCCAAGCATCACCCACGATAACCAACCAGACTCCATCCCCCGCACTTTGAACCGCGCAGAGGCGCCAATGAACATTCCCATCACTGCGAATCCACACATGTGCGAAATATCGTTAAATATGTCGAATGATAAAGTACCCTGGGTGACGGACGCTATTTCGGTCAACAACCAGCCAACGAATATAAAAGCCACCTGAGCCACGAATCCTGCAGCACTGAACAACGCCAGCGCCCGAATGTACGAGCGTATTTTTAGTCGCTGTTCCGGATCATTGGCTGGTGTCGTGCGCCAACGCACAAATTCAATTGCCGGCAGCAAAGGAGCCAATACGAATGCGGTCCAGGCAGCGCATATGAGGCAAGCAACAATTGCTGACCAAATTGACGATATGCTAAATCCTGGATTGGTATCTAAGGAGAACGAATCGACTGCAACTCGAGTTCCGGCCTGCGACAGGGTGCCACCGAAGTAGCTATAGTGGCCGTTATTATTCACTGTAACATGGAACTGACTACCGCGAACCTTGTCGTGTTGCGCAAAATACGTAACGTAAACCTGATAGACCCCTGGAGGAGCAGCTCCGTAGGGCCAAACAATATGCTCCACGGGCTGACGAGTAAGGTTATACACGCTTGCATTTGCGTCCACATCAAGCCGCCCACCCGTTGGCGACCGCTTTTCTCCATACCAAATTCGATCTCCTTTTGGGTCGATGCAAGAGAGATCGAGATCATTTTTGTTGTGCCATTCCAGAGTAATTTCGACCTCACCAGGGTGGCCGCCTGCTGCAAGAACTCTGCGGTTTGTAAGTGTTGGTAGGACTAGTATTGGTTGTCCAATTTCTGTCGCAGTGGTATCGAACCCGGTAGATCTAATCAGTCTGTTCCCAATGAGAGCCATGCCGACACATGCAACAATCCCAACAATTGCAAATAATAGCCGATAACGCAACATCTATTGTAAGGCCCTTACTACCTGCCGAACAGTCGATTAAGCAAGCCGGTATTGCGCTGAGGTATAGGAGGTACAGGCGCAGGCCCGGACCGGCGCTGCAGGGGTTCCTTTCTATCTAAAATCTCCTCAATCATTTCATTCAAGCGGTTCATCTCACCTACCGCCGCTGCCCGAGAGGCAACAGCTCTCTCGGTAGCTTCGGCCGGAAGATTTGTATTCTGCAGCGCAGTTCGTCGCTCTGTAAGTACAGCAACCTCCTGCTGCAGGTATGCAACCCGATCTGCGGACTTATCGGCCTTGTGTGCAAGTGATAGCGCGTTTCGCACATTCGGATCCTTTCGGAACTCGGCTTCCCAGCGCCTCTGCATATGACGTAACCATGAGTCACGCATATTGTCAGAGGCATCTCTCCAGGTGTGAGTAGCCTTGTACAATAAGTACGGTCCGCTTATTAGCGTGCCTATGAGCATATACACCACGAGCGGTTCGTCAACCGGCGCTGGGGTATTAGCGCCCTTAAATCGCATTTCCCTCGTAACTTCCTGCGCATGCAGCATCCGCAACCCTAGTCCTTCTGCGGTAATCTCGCCAGTTGCAAGAATCAAGCAAAGGGCGGCAGCGACAGCAGTCATAGGGCTCGCAAATCTAAATCTCGGTGACTGGCGTGGGGCCTCATCGTACTGCTCCTGATTACCAGCTGCAAGACCAATTACTGTTCGCACTACCTCACCCATCAGATAGACAATGACGAACCCCAGCGCGGCTGAGAGTGCCAATCGCGGTAAGCCATCCGGCCGAAGAATAGTGTCAATATCAAGAAGGCCGATCAGCGTTCCCAAACACACCGCCAGAAGCAGACCTGCCACTAGTGGTGCAATAATCTGCATAAAAATTGCGACAGTGAGGTCAGCCGGACCCTCTTTTTTGGGACGGAGAATACCATGCTGCCCTGCAATCTCCTCGGTAGTGGGGAGTAGTTCGTTAATAGAGTCCTCCACGCCGTGCGTGAATCGCGTGCTAGGTGTGAGGTCCCCACCGTCTCCTGAAGCGGCTTGGGTCGATTTACTATCCGTGAATACTGCAAGGCCGGCAGTGGCCATGGCTTCTGCAAGGCTCATTTGAAGTTGCGCAAATTCGTCAGATGCACTGGAATACTGCGATTGTTTGGCGGTAAGAGTTTGGTTGACCGCCTCCAAATCGCGCTGCGATTGGTCGAGAATCTCCTGCCTCAGCGCTTTATTTGCCAGATTAACCTCGCGATGCTCAGCGGCCGCAGCGAGTGCACGAGTTTGATAGTGCCATTGTAATCCTAGCGCGCGCCCGGGATGCTCGTTCAACAGTTTGGCAAAACCGTCAATTAATTTGCCTGCTTCTTGATTATCAACTTGTTGATCCGGTGCTAGGAGTGCCGGAGGTATGTGCCACACCACCTCATCCTGAGGAACAGAGTGCCAGAAAAGGTCGTTCTGTCCATGAACTGTGGCGCGATTGACAAAATCCGTGGGCTGGGTCGGCTTTGCACCATTTACAACGGCGAAATCGGTGGCGACTGTCTCGGAACTGTCCAACTTAGGCACCTCCAGATCTGTTGGCATTTAGCAAGGCGGTAAGATCACTCAGTGCCTCTGCTCCATCATCGCGACTAGAGATGATCAGTCTTCTGCCTAGAAGCGGGCGCCATCGACGATCGATCAATGATCGAAAACCGTTGGAGTCGCTGACCCCACAAAACCAGACGGCTTTGACGTCCGGATTTGTGGCTATAGTGGTAAGTGCGCGTTTGGTTTCCTGCGGGGCCTGGTCCTCGCCATCGGTAAGCAACATCACTATGGCAGGTCTATTCCGTTTGCGATCCTCGTTTAGTCTAGGAATCATGTTCTTTAACGCAATTCCCGGATGTGTGCCAAACGTCGTAGGGTGTAGTGCCATAATGGAGTCTTCAGTCGGCCAAAGATCGTTTATCCGTGTTGGCACCGTGTCAGCGAATTGATGTGCATTTACATCAAACGACCAAAAGACAACGTGTGAGCCATGTGGCAATGCTTCATCAACAGTTTGATCGAGCAAACCGAACACAGACTCGCGCTTAGATTTATGCACGCTCAGGGTATCATCCGCACCAACAAGAAGGTCGTCTGGGCGGGAATGACCGGCTCGCGATAGAAGATAAGCTGAGCCTGCCACTGCGAGGAGTACGAGGCTCATCGCTGTGATTGCTGCCATCAATTCGGGGGAACGGCGTGGCCGTCCTGAACCGCTTGTCGAATTAGGTGTGTCGTCCGCTCGCCGTTTCGCCATTAACTCCCTCCAGAACGCTCGCCGCTGCCTCATCTAATACCAGCCGCACCTACGGCTTCCTACCGTAGCACAACGGTTGGACGTATGTTAGCCCACTGTAGTTTCGGAGTGGTGTCATTTCGGTACGCACACCGACAACCAATTGAATGTTGCCGACACCGTTTATAGTACTGCGGAAACGCGTCCTACCGTCAGTAACCCCTACGCGCAAACTCAATGAACTGAGGCAATCGATGGCTTTGACCGCCACACCGCGGCAGTTGAACTATATTTCTTCGACGTTGCGGCACGTTATATCACTCATTATACGTCTACAATACCGATATCGCATGAACAGGCACAGATAGCTGGATGTCACTATTAACCGAGATAGTGAACTCTTATTTCTGTTCCGGCCGTAATTCGGTATCTTGAGAGGCAAGGGCCTTGCGATTCGACGAGGTAAAGCCATTGATTTTCGGCAACACTGTTAAAGCGATGGCTATTTCAATGGGGTGACCGCATAAAACACAAGTGGTAGGCAAAATGCATAAATCCAAAGGACGGGTTTGCCGGCGATTGATGGACGCTGATTTACAGGCCGCATATGACCTTTACCGGCGAGACCCAAACAGGTTCATTACGTGCATCATGAACTTGCAGGTCTATGGACTGCACAGTTCACTTTTGCGCGTATTTGGTAGTTTCACCACCGAAGGAGAATTGACGGGATTACTCCTGCGTTACAGCAATATCTGCCTGGCAGCGGATGCAGATGGCATGGCAGGTGAGGCGTTTGCGCTTATTATCGACGAGGAGAACGGTTTGGCAGGAGTTCGTGGTGCCATTGAAACCGTTAGGGCCATTTCACCCTGGTTACGCCGTTATCAACTGTCGAGTATGGAAATATCGACATTCATGCGATTAGACGAGCCTGTACGAATTCCTGAAGACACATTCGAACGCGTGCGTGCAGTGACATTAGATGATCTGGATTTGGTTGCAGATCTCTATTCAAGGGCGGGTGTGATGTACCGTAGCCGAATGAATGTAAAGAACATGTTGGACCGGGCGCCAGAAAGCCCATTTTTTGCAGCTGAAATCGTTCATGAGGGCGATCGTCAACTGGTATCTGCCGCACTGCTCAACATAATGAGCGATGAGGCCGGTCTCATTGGCGGAGTCTTTACTAGACCAGAACAAAGGGGGCGGGGTTGGGCCGCCCGATGTACGGCTGCTGTTGCGCTCACACTTCAGCAATACGGCCGGCTACCGTGTCTGTTCTACGAAAATCCTGTTGCTGGCAGGGTATATTCAAGATTGGGATTCAAAGAGGTGGCATTTTGGGCAGTCATGTACCTCCACCTACCATAGAGAAAGTACTTTGTTTGGAAGGAGCTCATTGAGTTGTACACTTCTATTCGAGATGATATTCTTGCATCTGCAGGTTATAGCTCTTTAATCGCGGGATTAAAAGACCTCAATTTGCAGGGAATAGAGCTCTTTGTCGCACCCGACGGCACGGTTCCTTCACTAGAACCAACTGACGATCAGTCGCGGCTCAACCTGGCTGAAAGCAGTCATCGCGAGCGGCTGCAAGCGCAATTGGCCTCTGTAAGCGCACATATCTCTGCGCTCTGCATGGGAAACAATTTTAACGCCGATAACCATGAACAGCAGGTTCGTTGGGCAGTTGACACTGTTCAGGCAGCCCACATTATGGGCATTCCTGCCATACGCATAGATGCAATCATGAGCCACGAGCGTACGCTGCCTCTTGAAACCAGGCAACAGATTGCAGCCACTGCGATTCGCGAGATACTCGACCTAACAGACAATACTGATGTTGAACTTGGTATCGAAAATCACGGTCTTCAAGGTAATGACCCAGAGTTCCTTGAAGGATTGTTGGAATTAGTGGACTCTTCGCGCCTGGGCTTGACTCTGGATTCGGGCAACTTCTACTGGCGCGGCTGGCCGTTGTCACGCGTTTACGAGATTTTCGCTCAATTTGCACCGCACGTGAAACATACTCACATCAAGAATATCTGTTACCCACGGGAAATGCGTGAAATTCAGCGTGAGATAGGTTATGAATACGGTAAATACGCCTGCCCGATACCTGATGGCGACATCGATCATAGTATATACGTGGCTCAACTCAAGGCGGTGGGTTACAAGCGAGACCTTTGCATTGAGGATGAATCATTGGGCCGCTATACACCGGCAGAACGGCAGGAGATTTTGGGACGAACAGTGCGGTACCTCAATTCACTAATTGGGGTAGAATAGGTGCGCGAGTTTATTTGATGCAGGAGCAATGAGCATTTTGGAGAAGCGAGTACTTGGCTCTACGGGGCTAATGGTAACGGCATTGGGCTTCGGTGGTGCAGAAATCGGGTATCAGGGTGTCGATGCCTCCTCAGTAACAAGGCTTTTGAACGAGGCTCTTGACGCGGGCTTGAATGTTATCGATACCGCCGAGTGCTACACAAACGGTGTTGTAACCAGTGAAGAACTTATTGGCCAGGCAGTTTCTCACCGTCGCGACGACTTCTATCTGTTTACGAAATGTGGGCATGCTTCCGGCGTGCCAACGCCCGATTGGGCACCGGAAACAATTACTGCGCACATAGACCGCAGCCTTAAACGCCTCAAAACGGATCATTTAGACCTGGTGCAACTACATAGTTGTGGTCTGGAAGTACTGAAGGATGGTAGTGCTATTGCTGCCGTTCAAAACGCTCAGCAAGCCGGCAAGGTCAGGTTTATAGGCTACAGTGGTGACAATGAAGCCGCACAATATGCGGTGGAGTGCGGAGCGTTTGCTACTTTGCAGTGCTCTCTAAGTGTTGTGGATCAGTCCGCACTTGACAAAACTCTGCCTGCAGCAGCTGCCAGAAACATGGGTGTCATTGTGAAGCGTCCAATCGGCAACGCAGTGTGGAGATATGAGCAGCGGCCAGATAACGACTATGTAGTGGATTATTGGCAACGTTGGCAGCTACTCGGTTTCCCGTTCGCTGGAGACGATGCTGCGTCCATTGCCAGCATCGCCCTCCGCTTCACTCTGAGTCAGCCTGGGGTCACTACAGCGATTGTTGGTACCACACAACCAGGCAGGTGGCAGTCCAATGCCCAGACTATTGCAGAAGGGCGACTTAATCAAGATACCATCGACTCGATTCGGAATGCTTGGAACGTTACTGCACAGTCGGACTGGACCGCTCGAACCTAACTGGTCATGAAAATAACCTTTCTGGGCACAGGTTCGGCCTGTCCCACTCGCAGCCGCAACGTTAGCAGCTTGGCTTTACAGTTACCCGAAATGGCTACAATGTGGTTGTTTGATTGCGGTGAGGGTACGCAGCATCAGATCCTTCGCTCCCCTCTTCGTCTAAGTCAGTTAGAGTGCATATTTTTGACGCACTTGCATGGCGATCATCTATTTGGTCTGCCAGGCCTGCTTGCTAGTCGGTCGCTGCAGAACGCCGGACACACCCCCGTCACCCTGTTTGGGCCACCTGGTCTCGAAGACTTCGTAAGAGTGGCGTTAGGCGTAAGTCACACCCATCCCGGCTATCCGATAAAATTTCACGGACTGGAACCCGGGGTAATCTACGAGAACTCACGCTTTCAGGTTGTTTGTGCCCCCATGCACCACCGCGTTGAGTCCTTTGGATTTGCCGTACTAGAAAAGCCGCTTCCAGGTGCATTTAACGTCGAATTGGCTCATAGTCTTAACATTCCTGAAGGGCCAGTTTATGGAAAGTTAAAAGCAGGAGAAACCGTTACTCTTGACGACGGTCGGGTCATTGACGGTAAGCAACTTGTTGGAAAAGATCGACCTGGACGCAGATTCGCCTATACGGGTGACACGATCTATTCTAACTCCGCAGTAGCACTTGCTCTTGATGCCGATGTGTTGGTTCACGAATCTACCTACCTGCAGGCTGATGAGATGCAGGCACGAAGGGGATTTCACTCCACTGCACAGGGCGCCGCGCGTACGGCTAAGGAAGCGGGAGCGCACAGCCTGTACTTAACCCACTTCAGTGCGCGATACGAAAGTGGCCCGCAGTTGTCCGCACTATTACAGGAAGCGCAAGAGATCTTTCCTCAAACCGCGCTTGCGTATGACTTTCTTTCCATTGAGATTCCGCGCAGAGATCACAGTGCAAAATTACAACACGAGGTGCAGCACGCTCCAGTTACTGCGTGAGCACTAGCATCCCTACTGTCGCCTGAGCAGTGAACTTCCAATCCGAAGTTTTTCCCGGTATTTATTCACTGTTCGCCGCGCGACTTTGATGCCCTGCTCCGCAAGGAGCGTGACGATCCGCTGGTCCGATAGCGGCTTGTCACTCTTCTCCGACCGAATAATCTCCTCAATAGCTGCCATGATGGGTAGTGCGCTCTCAAAAAAGATGTCGAATGATACAACATCACCGCTTGGCAGCTGCACAAACTTGCCGGCAAGAGAACGACTAACAGTAGACTCATGCAGGTTTAATTTATCTGCGATAGCACATCGCGTTAACGGCCGCAAGTACTTTACAGAACCAGTCTCAACAAACCCCATTTGCGTCTCCAGGACGTTTGTGACGATCCTCTTGAGCACTTTTTGCCGAATATCCAGTGACGCAATGAATTGTCGGGCACGATCCACGAACTCAGTGATCTGAGCTGAGTCTATGTCATTTACGCGCTTTTTGAGCAGGGCATCATAGGCTTTTTCCCACTGCCTGTTGATTGCAAATTGCCGAGGGCTACCAACAGCCACTTCTACATCATAACCCGTATCGGTCCGTCGCACTATTACATCTGGAACGAGTGTTGCCATGTGTTCACTGCCGGGAAGCCCAGCATGTTCGGTTTTGAATTTGGCGGCAGGAAACGGATTAAGTGAATGACGGATGAAATGCAATACATCATCCAGTCGTTCACGATCAATGCGCAGCTTGCGTAACAAACGGGGGTAGCACTTGTGACCTAATAGCTGAAAATGGTCTGTAATTATGGTGCGTGCAAGTTCAATATTCCTGGTTGCCTGGTAACTAGGGTCACTTTCAATGTCATCCAGTTGCAACAGTAGGCACTCTTGCAGATCTCTTGCAGCAATACCTGGAGGATCTAATGATTGCACGAGTTTGAGGACACGCTCCACTACCTCTAACGGCACCATACGCTCTTGAGCGATAGACTCTAGGGACTCTGTTAGGTATCCACGGTCATCAAGACTACAGATAAGATACTCGCCAAGTGGAATATCTTCTGAATCTGCTACGCTGCGATAATTGGTGATGAGGTGTTGCTGCAGTGTGATGGTGGTACACACGTTGCGCAATGGATCGTATGCAGCACTTTCGGTGCTGTCGTAATTCCAATCTTCATTTCGATCATAGCCTGTACTTGATGGTGAAAGACTGTCGAGCAGTTGAAAAACGTCGCGTTCAGGCACGCCCGGGCTTGGGTTGGTGTTATCGTCGGATTCAGCGTTCTCTGCAAGCTCTAAGGCAGGATTTTCTGCTAGCTCGTTTTCGATAGATCTGTGAAGTTCTATGCCATTGAGCTGCAGCATAGACATGACGCGAACAATTCTCTGATCCTGCCGCTGAATACCGTGTTGTCCAAGATGCTGACGAACTGACAATGTCTATGTACTCCTGCGCCTACGCGAGACCTTTAGGTGCGAAATGCACAGCGCAAAAACAAAACCATCCTAAACAAATGTACGTCTACAATCTAAAATCAAGCGTCCTATTTCTGGGGCTGCAATCACAGGTACCATGTTAATATTATAACCGCTCTTTTTAACTAGGTTGCTACCTAACGGAGAAATTGCATATTAACCGGTGTATCTAAGAGTATTTCACTGGTAAGAATGGAGGTCCAATCGTCCTATTGATGAATAAATATACTGCAATTTAATATTTCAATTGCGGGCACCCACAGGATTATTTGAAGAAATTAGGCTGGTGCAGCAAATATTCTACGATCAGTTGAAGGTATCTGCTAAAATTTGCAGAACTAGTCATTGTAAGTGTATTGGACGGCAAGACATAAACAATCTCCGCATAATCATTTGGCAATTTTAGGAGGAGAGTTATGAATCGCAAAGAGTTTCTTGTAAGCTGTGTTGGTGCAGCCACGTCGGTAATGTATGCTCGTCCGGCTTTCTCGCAGAACGCCGAGACTATTGAACAGGCTACTCTAACTGTTCACGATTCAAGTAAAGGAACACCTATTCCGGCAGATTTTACTGGGCTCAGTGTTGAGACGGCCATCTTGCCGAACAACGCTTACTTCAACAATGCTGATCAGTCCCTACAGGGGCTCATTCGGCGATTGGGCAGCGGCGGTGTGTTGCGGGTGGGTGGAAACTCAAGTGAGTACTCCAATTGGAACGGTATGACCACTGGCCACGCTCAAATGTACAATATTGGTCCCGAAGATATCGACCGTCTCGCTGCGGTTGCGGACAATGTTAACTGGAAGGTAATCTATGGCCTTAATTTAGGGACAGGTAGCCCCCAACAGGCAGCAGCGGAAGCCAAAGCAGTGCACACTCGCCTTGGAAACCGCCTTCTTGCCTTCCAAATAGGAAACGAACCGGATCTCTTTGCAGGCAATGGACTTCGACCTCGAACATATACGGTTAACGACTATATGAATGAGTGGCGTGAATTTTATGAGGCAGTTCAACGCGCTGTACCGGGAGCCCCATTCGCCGGACCCGATATTGCCTTTAGAACATTTTGGGAAATGCCCTTCGCCACAACATTTCCCCACGATCTCCGCTTTCTTTCGCTACACTACTATGCCGAAGGACCAGGGAGCAGTCCGAAATCTACAATCGAAAAGATGCTCGCACCCAACGCTAGTCTTGTGAGCCGCACCGCCGATCTAGCCGCAGCGGCAGCTGCCATAAATGTCCCCTATCGAATGACCGAATGTAATTCGTGCTATGGTGGCGGACGTGCGGGGGTGAGCGATACCCTTGCCGCGGCACTTTGGGGAGTTGATTATATGTTTCAGCTAGCCGCCGCAGGCTACAGTGGTTGTAACTTCCATGGCGGCACCGGCGGCCCATATTCCCCGCTTGTAGAAGATGGCCGCGGCGCGATGACATATAATGCAAGGCCGCTATATTACGGAATGCTTATGTTTGCATTAGGCGGACGGGGTGAAATGGTTCCATCCATATTGATGCAGCCTAACCTAAATCTAAACGCCTATACAGCAACAGGGCCACATCGTGAGTTACAAATCACAGTGATCAATAAAGAGCCGAATACAAGCGTGGATATTGATATCACTCTGGATAGGCGATACAACAAGGGCTCCGTAATACGTTTAACGGGGTCAGGCATTGCTTCCAAAACCGGTATTACGCTCGGTGGGAGCACTGTATCCAGCAGTGGCGACTGGCAGCCTTCCTCAACGGAACCTCTAGCGCCACATGGTCGCAGCATAACGTTGCATGTACCGGCTGCCAGCGCCGCACTCGCAATACTAGTTTGATCCTAGCCACTGGAGTGGCAGTGTCTGGTCCACTCCAGGGTTTCATCACTATGGCCGTTCGTGTTTTCGACTAACGACCTACTTCCAGGCGCTTAAAGGTTGCTACTGCGGCAAGCAGTTACGTTGTTATCGCAAAAAACATACCTTTGATCAATGACCAACAATAACTGTACTGCTGGTCGGTGACTACACCCACCAGCAGTGTCACCTTGCACGTAGAGATTAGGCCTTAGTTATCCGCACACTAAGCTGGACTGGGAGTTAGGCTGCGTGGAACAACACCTAACAGGTGGGTCACAAGAAAATCCTGCAATTTGCGGTATCCATATGGCGTGCCTACCACGCCATGCCCTCCACCGGGTTTTACGAGCAGTTCAAAATCTTTGTTGGCTGCAATCAAGGCATTGACCACCTGCATCGTGCTTGCTGGGTCCACGTTGTTATCCAGCTCTCCCACCATGAGCATTAACTTGCCGTTTAATAGCCCGGCGTGAACGGTATTTGAGCTTTCTGCGTACTGCGGACCTACTGGCCACCCCATCCACTGCTCATTCCACCAGATCTTATCCATTCTGTTATCGTGACAACCCGAGTCTGCAACACCCACATGGTAAAAGTCACCGTGGAACAATAAGCCGGCGAGTGCATTCTGGCCGCCAGCCGAGGTTCCGTAAATGCCCATGCGCGAAAGGTCCATCTGCCGTCTGGTCGCTGCCGCTGCCTTTATCCAGAGAATTCTATCAGGAAATCCGGCATCCTTAAGGTTCTTCCAACAGACGTTGTGAAATGCTCGGGAGCGATTGTTCGTACCCATGCCGTCTATCTGCACTACGATGAAACCTAGTTCGGCTATTTGCTGCAATCCCCCACAACCTCCAAACGCCTTTGGCACAAACGAACCTTGTGGTCCAGCGTAGATGTTTTCAACTACAGGGTATTTGCGTTCAGGATCAAAATTACTAGGGCGCACAATTACGCCATAGATGTCCGTTTTACCGTCGCGTCCCTTCGCTTTAAACGGTTCAGGAAGAATAAATCCTGCTGCTTGTAGCGCCTTGTAACTTGATCGTTCCAACTCCATGATGAGACGTCCATCTGCTGCGTTTCGCACACAGCTTATTGGAGCTAAATCGACTCGCGAATATACATCAACCAGATACTTGCCATCTGGCGAGTAGGTGATTGAGTGCGTGCCATTGTCTTGGGTCAGCGTGGTGAGGTGTGTTCCATCAAAGTTAACACGGCAAAAGTGTATAAAGTACGGGTCCTGATCCGGAAAGACACCGCTGGCCTTAAACCAAATCTGTCGGTTCTTGTCATCAATTTTCTCGATGCCTCTAACCACCCAGTGTCCCTTGGTAATCTGGTTTATCACCTTTCCGGTTTCAAGGTCGTACAGGTAGAGGTGATTCCATCCATCACGTTCCGACATCCAGATTGCTTGGTTCCTTCCATCAATTCGGTGCAGGAACAGCTTGGAGGACCAATCTATGAATGTATCGGAGGGTTCATCAATCACGACAACCGGGACTCCAGTACTTGAGTTCACGGCGATCAGCTTTACCAGATCGAAACCCCTCCTGGTGTAACGAAATTCGTAGGCGCTGCTATCTGGGCGCCAGTAAATATCGGTAACCTCCCATGGGTTTTCAATGAGTTCTATTGGAACTGGTGAGGATGTGTGATTCTCTAAATTGAACAACCAGGGTGTTCGAATTTCTACTCTGTCACCAGGCTTGAGGTACTGAAGTTCTATAAGCAACGGTTGCAACTGAGTCGTTGGCGATGACTCCACTTCATAAACAGTGTGTCGCTGTTCTGGTTGAACTCGACAAACCACAAGTTTCTTGCTGTCTGGAGACCAGTATGGCTCTCCGGTGTACCCGTTTTCAGCTGTCCCATCTGTGGTTAAATCAGTAATGTGTCTCGTGCTTGTCTCTTCAAGTTGCAGGTTAAAGTTGTGATGACGCACACGCCATTTGCCATCTGGAGATAGTGCTGGGTCTGGTTCGTGTGTTTTGGTGGGCGCGGCAGGAGTTCGATTAATCACCCCGAATGAGGGACTAGATTCTGCCTGAAATTTAACGATGCCACCGCCGTCCGCGCTCTTAACCAGCCAGAGATGAGCCGCATAGGTGTTCTGAACACGAGATTGTCCGGCAAGTATTTCACCGTAAGGCACCTCTTTACCGTCGCCATTTATCCAGTAGAGGAATACGGTTCCGTTCGTCTCATTAACAAAGGTAATCGTGGTATTCTGCCCGGCGGTACCAGAGACGAACGGGGCGATGCCGGGGTTAATGGGTGTAAGACGCCCTAACAATACGCGCGACGGAGTTAATCTGTGCGTACTGGTGTTATACCGCCAGGTTTTCGTTCCTGTTTGAACCAGGAGGATTTCGGGACGGGAAGTGAACTCAATGTTATCGATAGGCAGCTTATTGGGATCCACCAGTGTCCCGAGTTCATGTTGCAGGCTTGTGGCAAGAACTGAAGCGTTGAATGCTGGCTCGCGGCTACCTGTTGCAGGATCGACCAGGAGGAATTCACGGCGACCTCCTTCAAGCTCATTCCTATACCAAAACCGGTTATCATTCGACCAATGTGCTTCGACGGCACCGGGAAACACCTTATTCGCCATTCGTGCGAATAAATTGGCAGCACGCTCGTAATCTTCCTTTGTGCCACCGTGTAGTGCCGTTTTATGAACTGGTGAAACCAGTGCGGCATCAAGGTCTACCAGTGGCTCCCGTGGTACGTCCGCAACCGCAGTATGACTAGCTGCGGCAGTTGCAGCAGCGGCGGCTGCAGCCTGGGTAAGGAATTGTCGACGGTTAGTGCGCTTCAATATAAGCCTCCCGAAATGTGATGGGCGTCGTGAATTCGAATGAGGATTGTGGACTTGGATTGGCTGCTAATTGGCCGGCTGATATCTGTTGGGAGAAAGAGCTTGCATATCAAACGGCGGCGTAACACCCATAAGAATATCTGTTACGATTTTACCCGTTATCGGTGCAAGGCTCAATCCCATCATGGCGTGTCCGGTAGCACATACCAGATTGGTAAAGGTAGAAAACCGGCCAATGTAAGGAATGCCATCCGGTGAACAGGGTCGTAGACCGCTCCAGACGGGCTTATCGACAAACAATTCTGTACTGAATGATGGAAAAAAGGTCGGGATCGAGTCTATGATACCTTGCACGCGTTGGTGGGAAACCGATTCATCCAGTCCGGCGATTTCCATGGTACCGCCAAATCTCAGTTTATTCCCCATGGGCGTAACGGCAACTCGTGCCTCCATGAGAATGGAGCATATCTCCGGCATTTGTGGCGGCTCACCTAACGTGATGCTGTACCCTTTTCCCGCCTGCATTGGGATGCGCAAACCAAGTTTTTTTGCTAGTGTGGACGACCATGCACCGGAACAAAGAACAAACTCATCACCCTCGTACTCACCTGCCTCAGTGACTGCAGCAACAATCCGATTGTTGCAAGATCTCCACGAGGTTACCTCGGCGTTCAGTACCACCGAACCGCCTATCTCGATGAACCGTTGGGTAAGGGAGTTCACAAACTTATCTGGAGAAAGGTGGCAATCTTTTGGAAAGTAGATGCCGCCAGACACGTCCATTGTAACGCCAGGATCTAGGGCAGCCACCGCCTGAGCGTCCAGTACTTCCGCAGGAACTCCTAAACCGCGAGCCAGTTCTGCAGCCTTGCCTTCTTCTTCCAACATTTTGGTCGTTTTACAAAGCATAATCAGTCCGCGCTGCTTTAGATCGAAAACAGGCCCGAGTTCAGTTTCTAACTCGACATACGCTTCTCTAGATGAAAGATTTAGATCGCGAAGTAGTGGTGCCACATGTTGAACATGTCCTGGTGTGGCTGCTTTCATAAAGTCGAGCGACCAGTTCAGGAGATCTGTACTAACGCGCGGCTTTATAGCAAATGGGCTACGACGATTAAACATCATTCGCAACCCAAGAGATAGCATTCCCGGTGCAGCGAGCGGAATGACATGGCTGGGAACAATCATTCCAGCATTTCCAAACGAACAGCCGGTGCGACTCGAACTACCGCTTTCGAGTATAGTCACGTTCCAACCACTCTTTTGGGCGTAGTAACCACAACAAAGCCCCACAACCCCAGCACCGATTATGACCAAACGCCGTTCACTCATTTTATTCATTTCCGCTCATGATCAGGACATTGAAGTTGGTGTCGTTATACCGTTCATAAGCGGATCAGCAGATTCGAAGACGAGGTTAATCTCGGCTGTTATGAATGCATTACCCGTGATGCTTGGAATGACCACTTCACCAACCAACTCGAACGAACCAGCGAACACGCTGCCTGTAATTGACTCCTGTTGCCAGGTTTCGCCGGGCCGTAATTTGCCATCGGCAGCCAGGCAAGCAATTTTGGCACTTGTGCCTGTGCCACATGGTGAGCGATCGTAAGCTCCGCCAGGGCATAACACGAAATTGCGGCCGTTATTATGTGCCGAGTGGGCCGGACCGGTAAGTTCTATGTGGTCAATTTCAGCCCCATCCGCTCCCGCTATCCCATTTGCCTCCAACTGCCGGCGTATTTCCCATGAGAACTGTTGCAGTTGCGAAAGGTTACCAAGGTGCAGGGGTATGCCATGATCATGACAAAGATAGAACCAGTTACCACCCCATGCTACGTCACCAGATACTGTCTGTCCATTTTGAAGCCTAAGCGTTACGTTATGCTTATATCGGTACGCTGCAACATTGCGAACCGTGATATCCCCACTAGAGTGCAACATGGTCTCCACCGTGCCTGCTGGCGTATCAATACGGTGAACTCCGGGCTCAATAGATTTGGTGTACCACATGGTACGTATGAGGCCAATAGTACCATGACCGCACATATTGAGCACACCGACATTATTGAAGAAGATCACGGATGCCGTACTTCCTGCGTTGACAGGTGGCAAAACAAGTGCACCAACTATAATATCGCTGCCGCGAGGTTCGTTAATTACGGATGCCCGGAAATGACTTTGGTTACGCATAAAGTCATCACGCATATCGGATAGTGAGGCACCGTGCAGCGTAGGTGCTCCCTCCATCACCACACGAGTAGGCTCTCCGCCGGTGTGCGAGTCTATAACGACAATTTTGTGTAATGTACTCGGAGCCATATTAGGACCGCAATGCAGGTCTGGTAGATATTGCGGCACGGATTATGCCAAGGACCTCATCCCTCTCGGGGCCAATGAGCGGTAGTCGTGGGGGCCTTACGGTCTCGGTACCCAGCCCGCATTCTGCCATTGCAAGCTTGATATACTGCACCAGCTTAACATGGGTATCGAGGTGCAGAAGGGGCGTGTACCATTGGTACAACTCCAGTGCTTTCGTCCAGTTTCCATCTGTCACTAGATCCCATAGTGCCCGATTTTCATTAGGAAAGGCGTTCACCAAGCCTGATATCCAACCTTCCGCGCCCAGCACCATACACTCAAGAAACAGGTCATCCACTCCGGCGAATAATCGATAACGATTGCCAAGGAGGTTGCGAATGTCCGTAATTCTGCGTACGTTTTCGGATGATTCCTTAATAGCAACTAGGTTTTGCTCATTGGCCAATTCTGCGAACATCTCCGGTGTAATATCAACCGAATATGAAACCGGGTTGTTGTAGCACATTATTGGAACGGAGACGCTTCTAGCAATTGTACGGTAATGGGCAATAGTTTCGCGAGGGTCGCTCTTGTATACCATCGCAGGGAGAACCATTAAACCGTCTACACCCGCGGAGGTCGCAGCGGCGGAGAATCGACACGCTAACTGAGTTGTGTACTCTGCCACGCCGGAGAGAACGGGTACTTTGCCATCTACATGGCTGCAAACCGCATTTAATAGCTCGACTTTTTCATGATGCTCAAGTGAACAGTTCTCTCCTACCGTGCCTAACATCACGAGACCATGTATGCCTGCACCTAACATAGCATCAATGTGCTTTAGTGTAGCTGCGATATCAACCCGAAAATCCTCGGTAAATTGTGTGGTGACCGCGGGAAATACGCCACGCCAATCGCACGTCATGTAGTAGCTCCTCCGAATTTAAATGCGTAATCAATATTCGCTTTGTGGCAGCGAGCTTGATGTTTCTATGGAAGTTTAACAAAATCCTCATCTATTATAGAACGACTACCTTCAAAAAGTTGGTAGTGTTTAAGTAGAATATACAAACTCATCGAATGTATATGGAGGTTTGCAGCTAGATGGAGGACCACATCGACGGATTACGAGACGAGGAAGAGCTCGTGGATGATGCGTTAGGTGAAAATCTGCGGGCACGCGAGTGGCGCCTTTTGCGTGCGTCACTTGAACAGCGGCTGCAACACTATCGTGCCCTGGAACTGACGGAAGAAAACCAGCGCAGAAAAGACGAGTACCGCGCGAAGATTAACGAACTAAAGAAACAGGTGCATGCACTGCGGCAGGAAGAGGTCATCTCGGGGTTTGTCGAGGCAAGCGCACGAGCTGCTGTTCAGCGTGCACATCTGGATGGAATGGGGCTCTATGAAGAAGAAGAGTGATACCAGAAATTGTAGAGGTTGCGGAATTGAACTACCCAGGGATCAAGAACAGTGTCCTGTTTGTAAGGTCAGGAAGAAAAGCGATCTTAAGCGGCCGCAAGTTATCGCCTATGTCTTTTTTCTTTTGCTATCCACGGTATGTGGTATAGCCGTCTTCAAAATATATGTACTCAGGTAGGGCTCGCCTTAGAGCCTACCCGTGTGGAATATACACTAACGCCAGCAGCGTACCATTCGCCATGAGCGCTAGGCCCAAGTAGATTAAGCGCCACAGCCCATGCCAACGGAATGTGAGAAATTGGGCAGCAATGATGCATGTGGTTGCCGCAAGTATCCAATGGCTAACTTGAAGGCCAGCCGTGAGTGAGGGATGTAGTCTTGGGCCGGAGTCCACAATTACCTGCATCGTGGTCAGTACGCCTCCCATCATCGCACCTGCTGAACCTGCGA
Source organism: Chthonomonadaceae bacterium (assembly GCA_027450145.1). Lineage (GTDB taxonomy): Bacteria > Armatimonadota > Chthonomonadetes > Chthonomonadales > Chthonomonadaceae > JAJZFK01. The sequence continues at coordinate 59,150 of DAIDKH010000019.1, forward strand.
TAACACGCTCAGTAAGCCCCGCACCAATTCCGAAACAGATGGCGCAGAGCATTGTACCAAACAGTAGCCCAAGTGCTGCCGCGGTTGGTGCCAGATGTCCCGTCTCCGTCACACCCAAAGCTGGGCTCCCCAACCCCACTGCTACCGTCGGTAAAATTGCAAGTACAAGAAAAGGCAGGTACCAGATCGCGACGTCTCCAAAGCGCGGTCTGTCTGGCATAAGCGTCATAGTAACTGGGAGCTCAGCGTGTGCCTGGGGGCTGCTCAGTATAACTTTATGTGCGTGGGTGCCTTCAGGGTAATCATCTGCTGCGGTGCACTGAATCGTTAAAGCCTGTCGTTGCCCTTCAAATACAGCCGGAGTAACGGTAATACTTGCATCTGAGGATGTTACCTCTACCGGAGCCACCAATCTGCTTCCGATAACCTTCACCCGAACTTGAACCGATTTCGAATCGCCGCTATGTAGCTTACCTAGGTCCACGGATGTTGGAGTAAATGTGAGATGAACTGCGTCCGGCAATGTCGCTGCCTTGTGAACAGGCTTTTCCATTGCGGGTGAGCTAACAACAGGCGGCCGCGCGACTTCCTGCCATCCTTGCATCGCTGGCACACGCACGCGGAGTTGTACCGCAGGTACCGTAGGAGAGTAAGATTCAGAGTGATCTATGTCGATGCCTTGAGTGGTCAGTGGGCGCCAACGGTCACCAACGAGCAGACTCTCTTGCTCTACCGGCGCAAGCGCAGCTAAAAACTCACCAGCGCTACCAAATCGTTCGCTTTTTTCGTGCGCCATAGCCCGTCTTAACAACGGCAACAATGAAGGCACGCTCTCTTGCAACTCTTGCGGCAACTGTATATCCGGAAGGTTCTTTAGAGCATCCTGCCACGAAAATGGGCTTCGTACATTTGTGGCTGTGTAAGGCCGTTTGCCAACGAGCATCTCGTAAAGCGTTACACCTACCGCCCACAGGTCCGATTGAGCATCGCTGCGTGCGTCAGGAAAAAAATCCTCAGGGGCCATGTAAGCAAATGTACCGGCACCCTGAGCGTAAGCATTTGTCGCGAGGATATCAGCCTGTCCAAAGTCCGCCAACTTGGCGCTTCCCATGCCGTCGATAAGGATATTACCGGGTTTGATATCGCGGTGTACGATATGCATTCCGTGCGCATAATTGAGCGCATTAAGCACATCGCGAGTTATGCGCATCGCCTGCTTAGGTGCAAGCGTGGCCTCCTTGCGTAGAAGCTGCTGCAGGTTTTGCCCACGCACCAGTTCCATGTCAATCAGCACCGTCCCGTCGACGCGATCTACTCCGTGAACTCTAACAATATTAGGGTGTCGCAGGCGATCCAGAAGTCGCGCTTCCTCTAGAACACCCTGCTCTTCCGCAGC
>DAIDKH010000020.1 GCA_027450145.1 Chthonomonadaceae bacterium
CGAACTCGCTGATGTGAACCGAGTCCATGAACACGCACTGGCCAATCTTTGTGCCGAAGAGGCGCAACAAGGGCAGGATGAAGGGTGTGCCAGTAAGGCTTCCAATTAGAGCCGGCACAGCCACATTTTCGTAAAGAGCAGTGATCAGCTCTGTACGCCACACGAAGTTGCTCCAAAGTGGATGCTCTCCGGGAACGTACGTTCCGATTACCAGCCACTTGGCGGCGGCGACTGCAAGCACGACGGCCAATGCGATTCCCAAACCAGCCAGCGGTGCGCCTAAGACCCAACCGGCAACCGTATCATGAGCGATAAGCTGTCGCAGTACCTCAAACCACACGGCCAGGCCTGTAAACATAAATGTGGGTGGCAGTAGGATGCGGCACAACTCAATGGTGCCACGCTGAATATACAACCACTTCGTGGGCTTGTAGGTACGGGCTGCAGGGAACTGCCGCGACTCCTGACGCCTCGGTAATACCATGGCGGGCGATCCCAACCACGACGTATTCTCCACGATTTCGTCACGGGCAAGGGGAGGTACTGACATGCATCCTACGAGACATCCATCAGGAATGTCATCGCCCGAGGGTATGAGGGCACTATTGCCAACGAAAGTCTTCGCACCTACGGTAGTGGGGCGAACCTCAATGACTCCTCGTCGAATAGAGACTGCTCCAATGGATGCAGCATCAGCTACAAAGCATCCTTCACCTATTTCCAACATATCGGGAACCAGGTGCGATGCGGTCGATACCTCCGCGTGTTTCCCAATCTGTGCGCCCATTAGACGAAGCCAGGGGGGCAAATAGATCGTTGCATACATAGCTTGGTTAAGCTGTAGGCTAAGCTGCACGATCCGATCCTGGAACCAGCGGCGCAGAGCGAAGCGGCTAAGGGCTGGATACCTGCCTGCAGGGGTGCGGCCAGTTGCGCGGCTAAGGCCAGCAAGCATCAGCGGGAACAGCACAGCCCATAGTATAGCGGAGATAGGAGCCATTGCACAGGCTCCCAATACCCCGTGATTTTCAAATGCCCAATAGAGAATCGCTACAGAAGGCAACGACACTGCCAGGAGCGCTAGATCGATGATGGTGAGTAGACCAATGGCTATTAGGCTAAATTGCACGTACCTTTTACCAGGACTGCGGTACACAACGTCGTGTTGTTTGGTTCGTTCATCGTCCCGTTTTGCGGGAGATCCGCTCCACCACTGACCCTCGGGTACTTTCTGGCCTGCGGCTAGGAAGGATTGGTCATGAAGTGAACCACGCGTTTCGACGGCACTGCCTGGTGCGAGGTTAGCATTGTGGCCGACATAAGCGTCCTGTCCTATTGCGGTGCTGTCAATGACTAAATAGCCGTTCTCCACCACTGAGCCCATTACGTGTGCGTCAAAACCTACAGAGGCACCACTACCGATGGTGATAAGGTCGAAGTTAAAGATGAACCCGGTATCGATGTGTGCATCAAGGGCAACGTTCGCACCCATCAATTTCAGGTAGAGAGGAAAGAGCGGCGTACCGGTAAGAAAGCCAACTCCGGCGAAGCCCTGCATTTTTCTTACAAACCACCAGCGTAAATAATAACCAGACCAGAGCGGGTACCTTCCTGGCTTGAAGCGACCAATAACGGTCCACTTGGCTGTAATCGCCAGTAACATGTTGACTGGCAGCAGCACCAGAGATGTCACAACAAGCCCGACGAGCGGCAGCAACCTGCCTGTGCCAGGGTCTTTCAAAACCAGTTCCAGCAGGCGTACCGGTATGCTCACTTCAAGAGCGACGATAATTGCCATGACAAAGAGCAGCGCCGCCTGTACCGCACCGGCAGCCCTGTAGTGCCACAATCGATTTACGGCGTGGTCATGCTGTTCGTGCGGACGGCTTTCTGTCTCCACGCTGCGCCGCTCCTCCAGGCGTGTCGCAAGCTTACGCACTGAGGGGGCGGCATAGATATCAGAAACTGCTACGTCTTCGAAGCCACTTGCGCGGCGCAGGTCGCTTACGACGATTGCCGCAAGCAGAGAGTGCCCTCCAAGATCCAGAAAGAAATCTGCATCGGGACTCATCGTAGGTGACTGAAACGCTCTGCTCCAACACTCTGCAATGACAGCTTCGGTAGGACTCATGAGAAACATAGCCGCATCGTCCCGCGTGATAACCGGTCGTGGAAGGCGCTTTCTATCGACCTTTCCGCTTGCCAGCGTAGGTATCTCGTCAATGAGGTCAATAGTAGCAGGAACCATAAATGCAGGCAATTTTACGCGAAGCGTCTCTTTTATTTGCGGAAGATTCGGTATAGAGTCTGGACGGGCAGTAACATAAGCGGCAAGCTGCTCGACACCTGGGGCATGTTCAATAAGAGACACTACTCCATTCGCGACACCCTCCATTGAGCGAAGAACTGTTTCAATCTCGGTGAGCTCAATGCGATATCCGCGAAACTTGATCTGGTCATCGACGCGGCCCAGAAATCGTATATTGCCGTCCTCATCCCAGGCAGTTAGGTCACCGGTTTTATACAATCGATCAAAGCCTGGAGCATCAGCGAATGGGTTAGGGATAAACCGTGCAGCTGTTAGCTCTTCCCGACCAACGTATCCACGCGCTATACCGGCACCGCACAGGTGCAGCTCTCCGGGTTGTCCAATGCCTAGTGGCTGGCAGTTCTCGTCGAGTATAAGCGCCCCATAATTGGGCAAGGGTTTTCCTATCGTTACAGGCCTTTGAGGGTGGCATTCTGCCCATGTCGCAATTACGGTTGCCTCAGTGGGACCGTACGTATTAAGAATTCGCATTGATGGCTTCCACCATCGCGCGATCAGGTCCGGTGGGCACGCTTCGCCGCCTAGAATAAGCAGGCGGAGAGTCTTAATGTCGTCCTCCATAGCGGCGAGGAGCGTAGGAACACATGAAAGTATGGTAATGCGTTGGTTAGTGAGTTCCGTACCTAGAGACGGACCGGAGCGCATCAGTTCGCGACTGCCAACCACCAGCGTAGCGCCAGAGCCAAATGCCAGCCACACTTCCTCTACAGCTGCATCGAAAGCAACGGAAAAGCCCTGCAGCACGCGGTCAGATGGAAGGGGACGATAAATCTCGGCGGAAACTCGCACCAGGTTGCAGGCATTGCGGTGTTCAATGAGTACGCCCTTTGGCCGCCCGGTCGAACCTGAGGTGAAAATGACGTAGCAGGCTTCGTTCCAATGCGAATGAGTGTCTACGGCGCACGGTCTTGCGCTGCTGCATGCGGTAATTTCTCCGCTGCAGTAATCGACTTTAACGGTCGGGCAATCTAGATTATTGTAAGGTTTGCATGCACCTGAAGATGTTACCAGTACAACGGCACCGCTATCCTGTAGAATGGCGGAAACTCGGGTTTCAGGGTACTCGGGGTCTATGGGAACGTAGGCCGCGCCGCACTTTAGGATGGCGAGCTGTGCAATGTAAACATGAGCACAACGCTCGAGCAGAATAGCGGCGAATTTACCTGGGCCAACACCCTGCGACTTAAGGTAATGGGCTAGCCTGTTGGCCGCCACTTCAACCTGTTGGTACGTATACTGGCGTCCATTATCGTCTATGGCCACGTTGCCAGGGTACAAATCTGCAGTCTGCTCAAAGATCTGATGCAAAAGTTCTTGCCGGCATAAAAGTGGGTCAATAGTGCCGAAAGATCGGCTGTTGCTTAATTGATTTATATTCGTAGTCATTGCGTCATCGTAGACGAGAAATCTCAGTAAAAGTTCAGAAGTAGAACAGGAACGTTAAAACAATGTTATTGTACCCAATTCCGTGAGTCGAAGCGATTATTTGTAACTATAAACATTATTGGCAGAATTCGATACAAACAGCATAAATACCGATAGGCAATATGGTTATACGTAATAGTTCATCGGCGTGGCAGCATCGGAAGAGGGGCCGACCAGAATCGAACTGGTGATCGCGGTTTTGCAGACCGCTCCCTTAGCCACTTGGGTACGGCCCCGAGGTACACGAGAGAAGAGATCCTAAGCGGGAGACGAGGTTCGAACTCGCGACATCCAGCTTGGGAAGCTGGCGTTCCACCACTGAACTACTCCCGCACTCCGTGGCACTATTATATGGTACGCGCAGACTACTTGTCAAGTATGAAGAGTATGGGCTGACATTGAACGTGAGGATCACTAGGCGCTTAAGAACATTCGACGCTGGGAGATGGTGCTAAAGGAGCATAGTGATCCGCGGACATTTCATTTGAAATTTGCACTGATTGTGATTTATCAATCCGAAATAATATGCATATTTGCAGGAAAATTTGCGATTCTCAGTGTATGCCACATATAAAAAGCGATATATAATACCCGATTCCATTGTAAATTATTGTGCTATGCGAAATAATTCACACCCAGGTAAAAACGGTATCACGACGGATGAGATTAATAGTAATCTATAAGAGCGAGGTCACCATGGGTAAAATGCTGTTACCACTGCTTTACTTCATAGTATCCACGTCGGAGTACCATCTGACAGGACCGACATTCCGCAGTAGCAGGCGTACATCACTTTGTGTCCTCATTCATCACCATCTGTGACAGGAACTGCACCTACCAATATGAGAAGCAACGAATGGTTGGAACAGAGATTTCAACTCGTGTTGCGTCGTCACTTCTACGACGTTAACCTGGTCAATCCGGTGGATGTAAGTTATGGTATTCGGGCACGGCGCCGCCTAGGCTCGATTGCTTTGGTGGACGGACGGTCAATAATACGAGTTAACAGGCTTCTTGCCGAAGATACCGTTCCAACATTTGTGGTAGACGCGACTATTGGGCATGAGATGGCGCACTATACGCATGGCTTTGGGTCTACGCTGCCTAGAAAATACAGGCACGCTCATCGCGGAGCCGTGGTTGATACAGAAATGGACAACCGCGGGATGCATGACATTAGGCTACAGGCTAATGCTTGGGTGAAGGAATCCTGGGGAACGTTCTACATTGACGAGTGCGGTGATCTTAGCGCCAAAAAGCAGCGGCGCGACTCCTTGCGAAAACTATGTTGGGAGCGGTGGCTAGCTCAGTGCGACCGACGGTCTATTGAGGAAATTGAGGAGAGGCAGGCCGTCATAATGCGTCAGCTAAAGAGTACCACTGCGCCGGCTTACAGGATAGATTGGTTGGTTGCTGGGCCACGACATACCGCCCTGTCGTACTTTTACGATAGCGAAGGAGTGCTGCGCTTTCATGGCCTGCTCGCCGACCGGCGTATTAGCGACTCTGTGGTCGATTTTGAAGTGGCCTATTGGCAGGTGCGTCAAGTGGTTGGCGCAGATTGGTCGAGAATCCGAACATTCATGCTGCACCATGGGCTGGAGTCCACACTGGTGGAGGCCATAGCATGGCGACAGCGCGTTTGGAATGTATTTCGTAAACGGAATGTAGATGAGGTATTTCAGATAGCTGAACAATGTTGAGCGAGCACTTGCCGGTAAACTCTTAAAACGCCCTCTGCCATTGTGTCGGGTGTGTAAAGCCCGGCCCGCTCCAGACCACGCTGACCCATCCGGTATCTAAGCGGTGCATCTCGCAGAAGTGATTCTATGGCATCTGCAAAGGCCTCGTGAGAGAATGCAGTCAAACGCCCCGTTTCATGGTCGACAACGAGTTCTCTCGGTCCGCCGTGCGCAACTGCAATGCAGGGCAATCCCGCGGCCATGGCTTCAACTATGGTGAGGCCTTGCGTCTCCTCAGGAGATGAAAGGACAAAAATGTCTGCGGCTGCATACCAGGCCCCTATGGAATGGAATGGTTGTTCCCCTGCGAAGTATATTCTGTCCTCTACGTGCAATTCAGCTGCCAACTCTTGCAGCCTATGGCGTCTTTGCCCGTCACCCACGATAGCCACTCGAAATCCGGCAATATCGGGTGGCAGGTTGCGCTTTGTAAGCAGAGCCACTGCTCTTATTAGCAGGTCTACCCGCTTCTCCGGCCCTAGTCGACTTACCTGCAGAAGCAATGGAGCTGCGTCATCCATGTGGATCATCGAACGCAAACGTATTCGCGCGTCTGCGGGTGCGCTCATTGGCGCGACGCCGCTCGGAATAACCTCAAAATTAGCAAACACGCCATCTTCAGTGAGGGCTGTGCGCGTATGGTTAGAAGGCACTATTACACAATCCGCTCGTGCGCAGAACCGTCTCACATGGTTTCTCATCGCCTTCGGCCCCACTTTGCGGACAAGCTGCGAGCGCGACAATTCAATCATATCGTCATAGAGTGTATGGGCGGTATACACCATGGGCAGCTTGTGCCTCTTTGCCAACTCTGCACCAAGCTTGCCCACTGTGAATGGGTGGTGGCAGTGAATGAGCTCTACATTCAGTTCGCGAAAGTCTATGTCTGGTCTGGAAAATGGACGCGCCCAGTGGTACGGGTGCCGGGGAAACGGAAGGTCTGGCAGTCGAAATACCAGTTCATCATCGTTGGGATGCGGCTGGCCGGCGGCAAACAGGTAGACAGTGTGGCCACGTTTAATTAATGCAGAGCGAAGTGTAGTTAAAGACGTAACCACGCCGTTGGTTACTGGGGCATAACACTCGCTGAAAAAAGCAATTCTCATACTGGTATTCCGCTCACGCGCTCTGGCTGCCGGCAGAGCGTTTTGTTTGCCGCTCTGCTATGGCCTTCGCGTTCACTACGACGTAATTCTCCGCTCGGTGTAATAACTTGCCCAGACGCCCACTTACGCCGCGTTCTGAGCGGAGGATCAGGATACGCTGATTCATTCTATGTTCACTGCACCAGTGATATTTGTATGCTTCATGCCCTCTTAAGAAATCAAACTCGTGACAGTCCTCTAGTATTGCCTGCCTAACAGCTGCCGCGGTAACGAGCATACCTGGGCTATATTTGTGATGGTCGAGGCTGAAGCCACCCAGGTAGTAAAACGTCCGGCCGTTTAGTGCGTAGCAATAGAGGGCTCCTACTACCTGACCGTCTGCTTCCAGCAGGTGCAAACGCAACCAGCCATTAGCAAGAAACCGTGCGGCAGAATTACGATGTAGTTTCTGGACCTTTTCCAGTGCAAGTGCTCCCGGCAGACTGCGGGATCGCCACCGCTTTTGGTGTAGATCAAATAGCGTCGTAAGATCTTGATCCAACGATTGCTCAGTTGCCATTCGGTACTGCGTGGGACCTAATTCGCGATTTAGCAGCCGATCGTAATAACCCAAATTATATCTAAACTTCTTCGAAAACGTCGCAGTAAGTTCTGTCCAGCTACCGGGCAGCGCCAGAAACGGGCACGGTTCAAGAGGAGCCACAGAACAGCATTCGGATACCTGCGTGGCCCGTCGCACCATAGCTGCCTTCTCTGGAAGTTGCTGAAGGTCTGCTACGTCCCACGATCGGGTGCCCTCGCTTAGGTGCTCAAGGAGCAGTCGGCAAACTTCGTCCTCATATTCTGGAAGTGCAAGAGGCTTCAGGTAGTCACTGGGTCCGGTACCTACCCAAGATAATCGCCGAAGCGGAGTACCGAGATAGGGCGAGACGCAGAATGGTGCTAAACCAACCAGATCACCGCTCTCGTTGTGGAACATCACAAGGTGCATACGTCGCCGGGATCCATAAAGCGTCCACCAAGTATCGTTCCACTCCCACGTTTGCCACGGTGTTGCCGTAGTGCACCTACCTTGTAATGAGGTCCACTCGGATTGTAAATCTTTAATGGCGTCGTGGTCGACAGCTGTGCTAATCCTCAAATGACACATCCCACGTTAAATAGTCTAATCTGCTCAAACTAATCTCTAATTTGGGATTATAGTCTTTATAATATTAGAGTGTCAAGTTAGGGAAGCAACTGTCCTGGTAAATTACCATGGCTTATAACCTCAACGAAGTAGGATTTTCGATTTACTGCCTATCTCCTAATGCTTGAAGGAGGTCTACCTGTGACCGTGGTGTCTATCGGTTTGAGCAACCAAGAATCAGATTCGCAATAATCGGCAGGATATCAAGCGAGACTGGATTAACAATAGTCACCAATACGCAGACGCTGTGGCAAGCTGCACACTATCGAGCGCGACTGAGAAATTTATTGTATGGAGTACCGCCCATGAGCGTACCGACCATGTTTTTGACCAATGAGCAAGTGGAGTTCTACCACCGTGAAGGTTACCTGGTAATAGAGAATGTTGCCCCACCTGATGAGATTGAGCGAATGAGGCAGATTTACGACGACCTATTTAGCCGGAAGGTTGGTCGAGAAGAGGGGAACCAGTTTGATCTGGCAGGAACTGACGAGGACGACATTGAGGCTAGTCTGCCCCAAATATTGGGTCCATCACGTTATGCACCCGAATTAAAGCAAGCCCATTGTGTTGCAAATGCGTTGGCGATTGCAAAACAACTGCTTGGCTCAGATGCGGCCAGTACAGGTGATCATGCTATTCTTAAGCCTCCATTCCACGGTGCCTCCACTCCTTGGCATCAGGACGAAGCTTACTGGTCTCCGGATTGGGACTATAATAGCTTCAGTCTTTGGCTGCCATTGCAAGACGCTACCATAGAAAATGGTTGCCTGCAATTTGTGCCGCGAAGTCATAAGTTAGAGGTGCTGCCACACCACAGTATAAACAACGATCCACGTATTCACGGCCTTGAGGTGGACGAAGCGGATTTAGGTGGCGTAGTTGCGTGCCCAATTAAGGCAGGAAGCTGTACAGTGCACCACAACAGAACATTGCACTACGCTGGACCAAATAACTCGCCCACTCCGCGACGCGCCTACATAATGGGATTCAGCTGCCCTGGCGTTAGGCGCACAGTCCCCCGTTCGTTTCCCTGGAATGAAGCTAAGAGGACTCCGCGTCAGGAGAGGGCGGCGCGAGCGGTAACGACGGGCGAGGCGCAACAGACCGAATAGGCTGCCAGCACAATGCATACCACGTGGTGCTGACAGTGGCCGATCCTAGTGCAAATACCACTGTCACTATGCCGGAGTCCTTGGTAATAAGAGCGGCGCTCATGGTCCACAAGAGTGCCTTCCATCCCAATGCCAGGTCTTGATGAATGAATGCTGCCTCAGCTATTTGCTGTTTAAACGTCAAAAACATAGCGGCGCTGAATGCAATCGTTATGGATGCGGCTATCAGCAACCAGTGCGATACGCTAAGGTGCAGGTTCATCTGGATTTTGCGGATGATGATCTGGCCAAGATATGCCAAGCCGCGCGAGCCAGCAGCGGTGGTAAGTGCCATACCGGCGTGCGAAACATCGGGTCCACCTAACCAGGCATCAGCAGCGGCAAATGCAAACGCGAGTGCGAAACCCGCGCAAATACTTGCTAAGAAAGCACCAATTCCGAACTTTCTACCTGTTGCCGGTAAAAGCAGCGACGCGGCGGCAACGGTGTCTACTACCACACTACCAGCGTTGGCGCCCCAACCTGGCCACCCGAATATGGCAATTATGAAAATATAAAATACGACAAGTTTGGCTATGCTACATCGTCCCGTAGATAGCGCCAATCCACCGAGTGGCAGAGTGACCATTCCCAAAACCACTCCGAGGTATTCGTTGCCGATGCCGTAATAACGGATGCCGCTAAGCGCATATCCACCCAGCATAGCATTCCTTATGAGCCGCCCACCAGTGATCAGGTCAATGGCCAACATGGCCAAGAACACTCCAGTGACGACCGTGGTGCCTGGCCGATTAGTTTTGTCTGCGATGACCGAAGCGATGAAACCAGCGCTAACCATTATCCCGGCGATTTGAAAACCGTAAGATGTAAGATTGCCTGCATGGAACAGTGGCGCAATGAGGAGCGCCATTGGAAGCGATAAGGCGCTTAGCAGTATCCAGTTCGTCAGCCTCCACGCGCGCTTCCATTGTGATTGCGCCAACATAGACGCAACGACTATTACAATGGCAATCATGGCCAGGGGTAGCATGATCCTGACGGTGCCAGCACCGTTTAGCAGTGCGAGTTTGTCATTGTACGTAATCTGCTTAATGGTTCCACTTCCCGATCGATTCGAAACGAATTGCAGCTTACGCCCTGTGGTGAATGGGGGAACATGGGTGCCAAGGAAGCCTAGAATGGTAGGCTCAATATCGGTGTCAGAGACTAGTCCGTAAGTACGGGTGGTTGGCGAGTAGATCTCTCCTGGTGGAACGCTGTCCCCACTAATAACCAGCAGGACAAGCCGGCGCCACTGGGCTGGCAGCGGCATCGTTGGAGTTGCTGTGAGCCCAAGAAGAATAATCGTGGATTGCAGGTGAAGTGCTTTGGATTGCTGTACTAGGGCTGCCGCAAGCGCCGCTCCTGTGATGCCGTCGTGCGAACCAGGTGATGCAGCACTAACCACGGTGAGACCCTGCGGAGACATCAATATGTTGGATGCAGCGACCAGTGCTGATGAGGTGCGCAAAGGGAACAACGAGCCACTCACAATCCCACGCTCATTGGTGGCGAGTATTGCTGCCTGGCGACTGAAGGTCCTGTCGCGGGTGACCGAAACGAAACGGCTACTAAGTGCGGAGTGTGACGCCTCAATGAGCGTATTCGGTAGCTGATTTAGAAGGTGTCTACTCTCTAATAGGGCTATTTGCGGACAGACCAGCACGTTTTTAGGAGGCAAATTTGTATAACCTGTGCGTCTACAGTAGATCTCACCAGCGGTCGCTTGGTGCCCAGGATATAGCTCGGAAGGTTGATAGAACCCATGGAAGCCGTCTGGCATGGTAACCTCGTTACCCGCGGCTACAGTAAAAAGCACCCGTCGCCAAGAGCGCCTTACTGGCGTAGCCGTGTTCATGAGAGCGGCGCTGCTGGCGCGAACCATGCGCCGCAAAGCAGACCCCGCTGAACCGGTGAGGTCACCGGCATCCAGGCGCTTACAGACGACTAGAACGACTAAAGGAGCGGCTGGAGGCAGCAGGGATTGAGCTGCTGCTGCCACCGGTACGCAGGCTGCAAAAACTAGAAGAATAACGTGCAGCCACGATAGAGCACAGCGCTTAACGGGATGCCTCCTCGTCGTTATAGTCCACCGTGATGACTGAAGAGAAGCCGCCCCTTACGTTGAAATTGCCTGTGATTCTCATGCGGCGCGGACGACATACGGTTACGAGGTCATCTAATATCTGATTGGTGACAGCTTCGTAAAAGATTCCCTGGTTTCGGTAGGCCTGAAGATAGAACTTAAGCGCCTTTAACTCTAGACACGTTGCGGCCGGTACATATTCGATATCAATTGTAGCAAAATCTGGTTGACCGGTTTTAGGACACACAGACGTGAATTCATGGCACGTATGTGTAATCAGGTAGTCACGATCGGGTCTAGGGTTAGGAAACGTCTCTAGCAGATCGAGTTGTGAACCGGCATTCATAAAAGCACTCCTTCAGGATGAACAGTTGCTCAGTAGGCAACAAAAATATTTCAATCTTTATTTTAGCAAATCCACCGGCAATCACGATATACTCTTTAGTGAGCGGCAAGTTAGTAAAAGACAGGCTGTTCTCAATTTAACAGGAGGCGACCGGAATGAAGAGCATCTTTGCAGATTGCATCAGCTGCCCATTCGAAATTGACGTGTTTATTTGTGTGAGTGGCAGTGCGGCTGTGGATCTTCCACGCATTGTCCGCAACAGCGCCGGTCGCTATCTGGTTCCCTAAGCATTCGCTATCGCATAGCTTCACGAATACTGCTAAAAGGCAACCTCATCGGGATGTAGCTTGTTTCACGCTTTGTTGGCGTGACCAATATTGCATTTCTCCGGCGCACAGATTTATTCAATTTATCTGTTTGCTTTCTGGGCCTACCCGGAGGAATCTCATTGAACTATTCACTTTCAGATCTAGACTGTTCGCCTCTTAACGACATTGAATTGTTGGTTTCCATCAGGGAACGTGTGGAACGGATGGCTCGCTATTTTGGACGAACCTGCAGCGTGGACAGCGACGATCTAGTGCAGGATGCGTGGGTTGCGGTACTGGAAATGCTTCCGAGGCTTGATGAAAGCATTGGAGCTCCCGACCAACACCTGCTGAAACGGGCGAGATGGCGCATGCTAGATACCATTCGCAGCAATTCGCGAAGACGACATCTCTCGTTTGATGACCTTGAACTAGAGGCGCCGGCTCATGACCTAAATGGTAGCATAGACGTCGCAGAACTCATGAGAACGCTTCCCATTATTCAGCAACGGATACTTCGCGGCCTTATGGAGGGCTATACCTGGCGCGAAGTAGGGGCACTGGTGGGGTGTTCCTCAGCGAACGTGGCTTACCATGTCCGCAAAATTCGCGAGGCCTATTATGCTCATTTTCAAGAGCGTCCGACATGATGCTCAGGCATGTCTGTATGAATGCGTCCAGTTTTTGGATGCTTCAGGCTGCCTGAGCAAGTGCGATTTCACATGCGTGGCACACACCACCACTCCCGCGTTGAACGGCGACCTTCAGTGCGCGTTCGGCATTTTCTATCATGTCTAGGGGGGTGAGGGTCTCTTGGTTAATTGTCTCAATGCCGATCTGCACGCTTATTTTCGCCGGTTGCCAGTCATAGTTAGCAATTTCCTTCTGCAGGCGTTCAGCAAAACATACTGAGCCTGCAGTGTCGGTATGAGGTAACAACATAACAAACTCTTCGCCATCATACCGGGCTACGGTGTCATAGGGCCGCACTGTCTTACTTATTAGCCGCGCAAGCGTTCTCAGTATTTGGTCGCCCTCGTCGGTGCCAAACCGGCGGTTGAAGTCCATAAAGCGGTCAATATCTACGAGAACAATCGATGAGATTACTCGATGTCGTCGATAATATGCTATGGCCTGTTCGATCTGCTCCATTACAAAGCTTCTGTTCTTGACATCAGTTAGCGGATCTTGAGTAACTAATTCCGCGAGGCGTATGTTAGCTGACGCCAACTGCTGACGCTGCTGCTCCAGCACGACGTTGAGCGAACGAGCCTGCGCCAATTGCGCCTCTACCTGACGTTCCAATTCTTTGCGGCGGGTAATGTCCACCCACGCATATAGCACCCCGACTATACTATTACCGCTTCCACGTATAGGGAAGCAGTTTCCAATCACCGTAACCACGGTCCCATGTTTGTGCTTAACCTGCAGCTCGAGTTCCATTAACGCTTCGCCATCGCATACGCGCCGTAACTGCGCCTGGGTTTCGGTTTCATATTGATTTACTGTATCCGCCTCGGTCACAGTAAGCAGCTTCCAAATCTTACGAGTTAGGGCCTCGTGCGCGCCGAAGCCAAATAGCCCCACCGCAGCGCGATTCCAGGCAAGAATGCACCCTGTGGGGTCGCACGAGTAGCATGCGACAGGTAGATTCTCGAACAGGGTATCGAAACGTCTATTTGCTGCCTCAAGGTACAACAAGGTCGTCTCGCAAAGGTTCTTTTGGTGTCGCAGCTCTTCGCGTAGAGTTGAGGTATCACGTTTTGCATTGTCGCTCGCCATTAGCAGCGCTAACCGCTGCTGTGCCGCGAACAGGCCCAACTTGAAGGTATTACCGTCGTGAAGATCGGCAATATGAATATCTGCATCTGGTACCGCGTTAGCGCCACCATACGAGATTATGACGCTATGTTGTTGACCGCGCCGCTTTCGAAATAATTCTATGGCTGCCTTTGCTTTATCATTCGACGAGTCAATTAGAAGCAAATCAACCGGGTGAGTCTGTATGTATGCATCCAGCTCGCGATCATCGCTCATTGCAATTGCCTTACAACCGTGTGACTGCACAACGGCAGCAAGGATGGATGCGCCAGCCTCTGCGCCCGAATAAATCAGCGCTCTCAAGGGCTCATTACTGTCCTGTATTTTTGTAAGTGGCGCAGTGCACATTTGAATTCCGTCTCCCTACCGAATAAGGCTTAACTACTTCTCTTATAGGATTGGTGTGTAAGTATCGGCATAATCTGGTACAAAATACATATTGGAGACGAAAATGAATCAAAAGTCCGTGCTGGTATTCGACTCTGCGGAAGCTCTTGCGGTTGCCGCTGCCCGTTTTGTAGGAGAGACTGCTGAACGCGCTATTCAGGAGAGAGGGAGGTTTCTGGTAGCACTTTCTGGGGGCAGCACTCCGGCTAAGATGTATAAGTACTTGGTTGACTATCCCTCTGCATACAATAATTGGGTAGTGTTCGTATCGGATGAACGTTGGGTACCGGAGGACGATCCCGCCTCTAATATGGGCGCGGCACAACGGCTATTTCTTAACCATGTGCCTATTCCGCCGCAAAATATAAAGCACGCGTATTTGCCAGGGATGACTGCTGCATCAGGCGCATTGAGGTATGAGCTCGCCCTTAAGGAATTCAGCAGCGATCCGTACCAAAATAACGATGTTCACCTCGATCTCGTGCTTTTGGGCATAGGAGATGATGGACATACCGCATCGCTTTTCCCGGGCAAGCCTGCACTGTTCGCTAATGACAGGCTGGTAGTCGATACGCCGCCGGGTACGCTGCCACCCCCGGTTGAACGTGTAACGTTCACGTTCACAGCAATAAACAAGGCCCGGAATGTTGTCATACTGGCATCGGGCGTAAATAAAAGCTCAATAGTTGCGTCCGCCACTACGGGCGCGCTCAATGCTAATATGATGCCTGTACAGATGGTGATACCTATAAACGGTGAACTGGTGTGGATGGTCGACAAAGATGCGGCGGGCAAGCTGACTTCTTAGGGAAATCGCTTGCCCGCCCGTCATCGTACATTGTCACCACTCGTGGGTGTGCGTCAGTCCTTGACCTCAGCATTACGAACGACGTAGGTATCAAAGAGCGCCTTCAGAATTGATTTGAAGCCAAAGCCTGCCCGCAATGCGATGAAGTCTCCGCCTTTGGCCTGGATCCACTTCTTGCCACTCTCGCTTACATCGTGGCTGATGAATTTAATTACCACCAGGAAGATATCCGATTTTTTGACCGTCGACTGGATCTTCCTTGACGAGTTCAGTTGTTCACCGTAAAGCCACGTGACGTCGGCGAAGGGCAGATTGGCTTTCAGTGCCGATACGATGACATCCTGAGGCTTTCCACCGCAAGCGATTGTAAACACCTTACCCTGCATGAGCGGTTTCAGGCTGCTAATCCACTCCCGCATCTGTGCGTCGGTGGCAGCAATATCCTCTTCCTTATCAAGTTCCTCTGCCTCTTCGTCCCGCTTTACTTTCTTCAGGTGCTCAACTGCGAACTTCATGTGGTTCTTAAACCGTGCAGTTCCGCGAAGCAACTGTTCAGCGCACGGTCCAATCAGCGCAGTAACATCCTTACATGACGGTGGGATACCAGCTTTAACGCACGCATCAAGAGCCTCGTTAAGAGCGGCTTTGTCCTCTGCGAATCTCGCGGTGTTCGTGCCGAAATCTGACCTGCCTTCAAATAGTAAGCGCAGCTGTTCAATTGCTTCGTCTCTTAGCAGGGCTTTTTGCTTGGAGGCTGCTCTATCCTCAAGCGAGCGTTGGGCCGACCTAAGTTCCGACGGGAGCTTGCCTGCTATGGAAGCAAGATCATTGTAAGCAAGCGCGGAATTAAGGCCGCTCAGGAACCCGTTTCCTTGGTGATTACGTATGTCCGCAAAGAGCTTGCACTGGTTTTCGTCCTTGAAATCCAGCTGCTGCAAGAGTACATGAAGCATCTGCTGCCGTGCGGCGATCGTATTGAGAAGCTCTAGAGGGTAATCCTGGTGCTCTTTACACCAATTCATCGCCTCCTGTGCCTCTGCCACAAGCAGATAATTCTTCGAGAGCTCCCTCCAGAAGTCTTGGGGAGTTTCGTCCTCCTCCAATGCGTCGAGGTCAAGTTTCACTCTTATCAGGCAATCTGATGTGTTATTCAGGCAGCAGAAGGCGATGTCGGTTAGTACTTCCAACAGGTCGCCCATGCATGGTGGTTCCGGTTGATAGACCGAATACGCTTCCTGAATTGACCTTATTTTGCAGACTAACGAACGCACGCGGAGTAGGGTGGCCGGTTGTATGTTATAGTCGGTATTGATTTGTTGAGATAACGCGGACCACAATTGCTGTACTTCGATCACCTGGGCCCGAAGTACTGTCTCGCCCTCTTCGTCGAGCGTAGGAGCGACCGGAGGTGGTGGCGTCAGCTCAATCAGCGCGTTTACCGGCTCATCGGCAAGTAAATTCCCGTCAACAACTGCCTCGGTCACGGTCACAGTCGCAGTCACAGCCGCCTCCACACCGGTTTCGAGGGTGAGGCCGGTAAAGCCCATTTTCGTAGCGGAGTTTATATTCTCGTCGGACGATAGGCGAATCGGGGAGGCGTTAGTTTCATCGGGCGTCGTCGCTGGTCGTAGAGTCGTTGGTTGCCCCAACGGAGAGCCAACAATCTCTCGCTCTAACCTCATTAGGGCCAGCCGTTGAGAATACGTGGCGGTTAACAATTCGAGAATGGATATGACGGCAATATCGTCGAATACTGATTTTGCAGCTGTGTAGGCTGCGTCCAATCTCTCAATCTCTGTGGTAATAAGTGCGGTGCGGTGCTGTAGGTCCTGCAGTGTCGACTGCCGTGCTTCTAGCGAATGAAGAAGCTGAGCTACACGATCGCTCGTGTTCACATACTGGTCCCATTCGGGATGGGGCTCGCTTAGTCCGGACATTACCAACCTCCATGAATTGAATAAGCTGCAAGTTTCTTGCTGCTCTATGTATACAATCCCGGCGGAATGCAGAAATTCCGGTACTGCTCGAAAATTATCCGGAAAATTTCTCGTTTAGAAAATTCGCAATCATTTGCCTTCCATGTTCCGTAAGGGCGGATTCGGGGTGAAACTGAACGCCTTCAACCGGATACTGGGTGTGCCGAACACCCATTATTTCGCCGGCTGTGGTCCATGCGGATATTTTTAGCACGGGTGGGAGCGATTCCTTCTTAATAATTAGTGAGTGATAGCGTGTCGCAACAAATGGGCTCTCAATACCAGCAAACACACCCTGCTGATCGTGGTAGATTTCCGATGTCTTACCGTGCATAATTTCTGTGTGTCGCACAACCTCAGCCCCAAACGCGGCGCCAATGGACTGGTGACCCAAACACACGCCAAAGATAGGGATTGAGGAGGCGAACTCTTTTATAAGCGGAACGCAGATACCAGCTTCAAGTGGAGTACACGGCCCGGGGGAGATAAGAATCCGCCGCGGCTTCATAGTAGCAATCTGGTCAAGGGATATCTTGTCGTTGCGGTGCACTTCGATACCCGCACCCAATTCCCCCAAATACTGCACGAGATTGTAGGTAAAACTGTCGTAGTTATCGATAACTAGTACATCTGTCATGTGTAGGAACCCTTTAGAATCTATGCACTACCGGTTACAATGTCCTCGTGCGCGTGAATATGGTGTGTCCACAGGCAATAATGGTACGGCCCGCAATCGCTCGGCGTCCCTTTGGGTACCGAATCCTTGAGCGTACCGGTTGGCACACTTTAGAAACTATTGCGCTTTTAAGGCAATAACGCCGAACACCGCTTAAGCAGGGTTCGGCGCAAGCACAAACTGAATATTGGTATGAAATTACGAGAGTAAATTAGTGACCGTGGCCGTGAGCCGCGGTTTCGTCCTCATCCGGTTCTTCTATCGGTGTTAGCAGCATCCAGCCACCAATGGGGGCGAGTGCAAGCCCTAACCCAATGAGACAGTCCTGAAGGTAAGGATGGATCATGATGAAAGAGGGATGGTAACTCAACAATACCAGTGGGCCGCTGATGAGGATTGCGACTGCGCCTAACACGCGAACTGAGGTTTTACTCATTTGAAACTCCGGCTTATGTACAGGGAATTGCGCTACAATGTCGAATATTGAAATTATACCCGACTCGACGCCAAGATTTGAGCTATTGCCACTAGAAATAGTAGAAGGCCTGCTATGTATTCTATCATATTAAAGAACGGATCTGTAGTCGACGGCACAGGCGTCGAACCCAGAATTGCAGATTTAGCGATTCGGGGCGATCGAATAGTTGCCGTAGATCCGCTTCCGCCTACGGTTGAGGCGGATGTTATTGTAGATTGTTCTGGCCTAGTAGTATCCCCGGGGTTTATCGACATCCATACCCATGCGGACATTGCACTACTTCAGGACCCGTACCACCTACCAGCGGTTACGCAAGGCGTTACAACTGAGGTTTTTAGCAATTGCGGCCTGGGTTTCGCTCCTGCTACGGGGTCTGGAGTGGCGCTGCAACGGGCCAATCTTGGCGGATTGTTTGGTGACAGCAGTCGGGTCGACTGGCGTTGGAGTACCACTGGTGAATTGCTATCTGCATACGAGTGCCAGGGCGTAGCAGTGAATGTAGCGTATCTGGTTCCGCACGGCTCATTGCGCGCTTCTGCTATGGGGTACGCACTGCGTGAGGCTAGCACAGACGAGCTTGCCGTCATGAGAGCCATGCTGGCAGAATCGCTGAACGAAGGTGCCTGGGGAATGTCAACCGGCTTGTGGTATGCACCCATGAAAGCAGCGGGGATCACAGAGAACATCACGTTAACAAGGACAGCAGGGTTTGTGGCAACGCACCAACGCGATTACGGTGACCGTTTGTTTGAAGCCACAGCCGAGAGCATTGAAATCGCGAAAAGTGCTGCCGTTCCCGTCCAGATATCGCACTTGCAGATGAATGGCCGTATTAACCGCGGACGCGCCAGTGAGTTACTGGATTTACTAAATACGGCCCGCAGCAACGGGGCGGACATAACTTGTGATACATACCCTTATACTGCAGGTTCCACGGTTCTTCAAGCGATCTTACCCGCAGGAATTGCTGGCGAGACCCCCGATGAGATTCTAGAGTCGCTACGTGACGAGAAAACCCGCAGCGCCATTGCCTTTGCCCTCGATGATGGCAGAGACTGGTCTAAATACGTTGTCTCCGGCGCGAGCAGCGCAGAGTTCGGTCAATTTGAAGGAGTAGATTTCGCCTCGGCTGCACAGCTTATGGGGCAGTCAATTGGTGAGTTTATTTGCAACATGATTGTGGGCGAGCAGTTGCGCGCCTGCTTCATCCACCATGCCGCCTATGAGCAAAACTTAGAGACCATAATGTCGTGGAGGCATAATATGTGCGGGAGTGATGGTCTCCACCTACCTGGCAGGTGTCATCCGCGGTTGTATGGAACTTTCCCCCGTCTCTTGAGGCGTTATGTGTATGACAGGCCAGTCCTAACATTACAGGATGCCATTTACAAGATGACCAGTGCACCCGCGACACGGTTGGGTCTTCGAGATCGTGGGCAATTATGCAAGGGATATTTTGCCGACGTGGTCGTGATAGATCCTAAATTAGTCCGCGATACAGCAACCTTTGAAAATCCCAAAGAATTTCCGGAGGGAATAGTGCACGTGTGGTGCAACGGGGTTCAGGTTAAGGCCCACGGCCAGCCGACTCGCAAGCTGGCTGGCCGCGTGCTACGGCGTTAAGCGAACAGGTATTACTGAGGTATTCTGCAGCCGTAAAATGGTGTCGAAGGGTGGGGTGGCAAACCACCGTCACACACTGCATGCAATGCCTCGCGCACCCATGCTGTTGGAAGGCTGTGGCAAAATCGAGCGGCATTGTAGCCGCCGGTATAAACTAATTTACCGGCACGGTTTATTATTACTGCGCCCGGGGTGGCGTATACGCCAAACCGCCGTGCCAACTGGCCATTATGATCCTCTACAAATGCCATGGGAGGGAGTCCACGTTCCTTGAATATCTCAGCTGCCTTATCGCCTTTCCCGTGCCTGTATTCACCTACGGTGATCCACTGCACCCTTTGGGAAGCGAACTCACGCACCAGCCCCCGTACCACCGGTTCGTTGTCCTGCGAGCAAATACAGTGTGGATTCCAGAAATTGATGACGGTCACAACACCGGGAGAGGTTAAGGGTACAGCACCCGTAGTCGATGTGAGTGTCGTTAGCGGTGGACTGTCGGTAATCCCAGGATGAGCGGCAATTGCTCCAGCCTGAGCCGTAACCGGTCTCATATAACTCACATCGTAGTGCCAGAAAGCTCCTGCTACCATTGCGGCCCAAAGCGTTAACGCCAGTGCTAGTTTTAGGTTTGCACTCATGCCGCTCTCGCCTCTCGAATTATTTGCGGCTGACGGCTGACAGCCGTGACCGAGCTCTCTTCGGACAATTTGAAACGCTGCATGAGTTGTGCTGCTTTCTCGACCTGCTCCGACAGTTCCCGGCTAATGGCTCGAACCTGCTCCAGTTCCGACCGTTGCTCTTCTACAAACTGGGCCACACTTCGTGCCCCTGCCGATACCTCTACAGCTACGGCACTCATCTCTTGGGCGCCCGCAGCAGATTCCTGGCTAACGCTAGCCACCATCGTGATGACTTCCGAGACCTCGTCGGCGCCGCTCATCATGGTCGTGACATGTTCTCCATTTAAATTCGCAGCGACTTCAACTGCATTAGCTGCAGACGTAAGTGCCTGAACATTCAGATGTGTCTTCTCTGCCGCGGTCTGCAGTGACAACACCTCTGATGTAACCTGTTCGGCCGCCATCTGTATCTGCTTAAGCGCTTCACCGGCCTCATTGCTGCAAGCGACACCTTCCGAGACTTCTTTGCTGCTACCGTGCATGGCATTTACTGCGTCATTTACCATTGTGCGCACTCCTTCGATAAGTGCTGCAATCTCGCGAGTCGCCAGTGTTGACCGTTCGGCCAGTTTGCGCACTTCGTTTGCCACAACAGCAAAGCCACGGCCATGCTCACCCGCACGCGCGGCCTCTATCGCGGCATTTAAAGCGAGGAGATTAGTCTGATCGGCGATTTGGTTAATTGTCTCAACAATGGCGCCAATCTCCTGGCCCTTAATGCCTAGTTCCTGTACACGGCTGGCGGACGCATTCACCTGGTCCTGTATTCTGCGCATCGAATCTACCGTTTTGTTTACCGAAATACTGCCTGTTTCTGCCATAACCTGTGATTGCTGAACGCTTCCAGACATCGAAATTGCGCCCTGCTGCATCAGTTCTACGCTGTCGATGGCCTGGGCAATCTGCCTCTCCATTTGCATCGCTGCGTCCGTCTGCTCAACACCGGCTTCGCGAACCTTCTCCATGATCGTTAGGAGTGCCTCCACTGCGCCTGCCGCTCGTGTTGCGCCATGTGCCTGCTGTTCGCTTGCTGTCGCCATCTGCTGGCTGGTTTGCGACGACATTTGGGAAGCTGAAACGACACCATTCATAGCTTCTGCTATATTCTGTGCGGAGCTGGCGACCCCATCTGCCGTGTGAATAAGCATCTTGCTCGTGTCATCCACCATCGCTGTGTGGGCAGCAAGCGAAGAAATGAGATCACGAAGATTGGCAATCATCTTTTGCAATGCCACACCCAGTAAGTCTTCTTCTCCACGAGGGTGCACCTCGATGGTTAGATCCCCATCTGAGATCCGTGTGGCTATCTCAGTCATTGCAACGTGGTAGTTGTTTGTATCTGCCATCATCTGCCATTCACTTCGCATCTGGTTGGCCAGGTAGATTAGGACAGTTGCCTCGAACACAACGAAGAGCGCATGGATTATCGTTAGTCCCCATGCATTGAACGCAGTGGAATAGATGTAGACTGGTACGTGGTAGGTTTGGAGCGCCGTAAATAGCAGATGGTGTACCGCAATGGTTATAGCCGCTACTAAAATGGGGCGCCAATCGCGATAGATTAATAGGAACGCTAATCCCACAAAAACGTGAAAGTGAGCTTCAGTCATTCCGTGAGCCTGCGAAATGAATAATGCGCTAAATACCATAAGCGCGGCGCCAATAACGCACCTTGTCTCAGTTGCACCTGGCCGTGTCTTCGCCAGCCAGGTTACAATGAGCGCTGTAGGTAAAGCTACCAACAGCGACTGCATCATTGTGCCGTACCAAAATGACAGCAGCAAGGAAGCAGCAACATGTACCCAGATCAACGGAATAAAGAATTGGTCGATCCTGCTTTCTGCATCCCGAATATTAAAATGTTGCAGATGCTGTTGGTTATTACTCACGGTGTTCACTATAAAAGCTCCCTGAAAATCAAATTAACAAACAGAGATTTATACTGGTTCATCGATTATCGGGTTATTGTGATAAATCGTTAGGGGGCGTGAATATGCGATAAAATTACGGTTTGCATGCAATAAAACCATTAAAATTTGATAATGTTGACAAGCGTTTATGAAAATGTTATACTGCGCGCGTCTCGGGCGGGGAACCCTGATGACTTAACATCGCCAGGAGGAAGCAATTCATGCGCGGGAAGGTGAAGTGGTTCAGTGACGCGAAGGGCTATGGCTTCATTGAGACCACGGATGGTAAAGATATTTTTGTGCACTACTCCGCCATACAAAGAGATGGCTTTAAAACCCTTGCTGAAGGGCAGGAGGTTATATTCGAGATTGTCGATGGGGCTAAAGGTCCGCAGGCGGCAAATGTCAATTCTGAAGCATAGATGCAGTTGAAGGTTTGAAAGCCTAAAAAGGAGATGCGGCCCCGCGCATTCCCTGAAGTCACATGATCTAGCTGCGATGGGTACTCTGTCACTTTGCTTTACGACAGGGTACCCATTTTAGTTATGTGCTTAGGAAACTGAAATGGTCGCCCGGTTGCAATCGCAAACCTCTGGCCCAAGCGTCCGCTGGCATACGTTTACCACTTTCTGGCTGTACTTCCAGAAGATGAATGGCGGTACCTTCACCAGCTGCCACTACGACGGAGTGGCGGTCTTTAGCAATCGATAATAGAGTACCAGGCACGCAGTTATGGGCGTTTATCTCGGTGGTGGCTGTTTGCCAAACCTTCACTTTTTTGCCGTTGATTTCAGCGGTACACCCAGGTTTCGGTACCATTGCACGCACCCTGCAGTTAATTTTCCACGCTGAGTCGCTCCAGTTGATTACACCATCGGTTGGCTGAATTGCTGGTGCAATTGTCGCCAACACATGATCCTGGGGAGTACGAACTGCAGTCCCTTCATGAAGTGCAGTAAGCGTATCTAGAAGAAGCAGTGCACCCGCCTGGGCCAACTTTAGAGTTAAGGTTTGAGTGGTATCGTCATTGTCGATGGCCACGGTCGATTTTTGCAGAATATCGCCAGTGTCTAGCGAGGGCTCCATCCACATCGTGGTAACGCCCGTATACCTATCACCGCGAAGTATGGACCACTGTATCGGAGCAGCACCTCTCAATTCTGGCAGCAGCGAACCGTGTACGTTAATGGGGCCGAGGCGCGGTATAACCAGGAGCTCCTGAGGGATAATTTGCCCAAACGCTGCCAGGGCAATAACGTCTGGGTTCATTTCTCGCACTTTCTCAATAAAGCGCGGTGATCGAACACGCTTTGGCTGCAGCACGGGAAGAGAAAGCTCCTGAGCGGCAACTTTTACTGGAGAAAATGTAACGCGGTTGCCTCTACCCGAGGGTTTGTCCGGCTGAGTTACGACGGCAAGGATGTTATGATCAGATTCAGCAAGTGCAACCAGGGATGGAACCGCGAAATCTGCTGTACCAAAAAACAGCACGTTGAGTTGGCAGTGGTTATTCACGAGGCGCGTGGGGAGCTTCGTCGTCGTCGTCGTCAACAAGCCAGGTCAAGCTATCCGGATCGGCATGATCTATAAACAAAATACCATCTAGGTGATCAAGCTCGTGTTGAATAATTCTTGCCTCTAATCCAGACACACGCTTTGTGAGCGAACGGCCCCGTTCATCAAAGGCGGTCACTCGAATATGCTCCGCCCGCGGCACCACGCCTTGCAGTCCCGGAATCGACAGACAGCCCTCGGGAGGGTCCGTTTGCATGCCTTTGCGCGACTGTATTACAGGGTTTATCATAACCTGTACTCCGTCGCCTTCCCCTGCATCGTATACGAATATACGTGTTGAGATACCGATTTGTGGTGCAGCAAGCCCAAGACCGTTGGCTTTTCGCATAATCTCAACCATGCGCTTTACGGTCGCCTGGGTCTCCTTGTTACAATGACGCACAGGTGGCGCCACTTTGCGCAACACTGGGTCCCCAAGCTTAACGATCTCCGGAATTTCAGCCCACATGAACTGAACCTCAGGAGGCGGTGATATGGTGCTATCTATGTCGGGAAGCTTGACTTCTGCTATGACAGGTTTTTCTTTCTCTATAGTCATTTGTCACTTCGGCATGCGCCTGGTAGGATTCGAACCTGCGGCCTTCTGCTCCGGAGGCAGACGCTCTATCCACTGAGCTACAGGCGCTAGATGATACCAATATACTCTGCCACTCAAACAAATGTCAACGAGTCTGCCGTTGCAGCTACGGGGCAGGCGATTGGTTGGCATTGTAGTACCGATGCAAAAGTGCAACCACGGTTACCACAGTTCAGTAAAATGGCAACTGGCTAGCGCGAAAGGATGGTCTTCTGTTGGTAAAAAAGGCATTTACAGGTAAATCTACGGTTTTAATGGCTAAAGCCACAGGTGAACATCCATTTAGGATTTAAGTCATAGTGGTAGGGTATAATTCGCCTAACGTTTGTGAGAGTTTGCGTTGGCGTGCCGTGGCTGCCATCCATCAGCCTATTTGCGCTTCGAATTATTGGGACTTGGGCTGCCGTGGTATGTGAATTGGGTAAAGGCGGGTAGCAATTTAATGAGTCAGAGCAACACTCCCAGGTTTGAAACGGTAGAGGCAGAACTGCGTACGCTTGAGGTTTTCTGGCAGGCGAAACTTCCACACTCATTTCGGCGGCTTTATCAGCACTTAAGTCAGCCTTTGCTCGCCCCTTGTGAGTTTTTGCCATTGCGGGACATTGCTATGGGAGCAGGACGCTCTTACGGAATGCTTCCCCAGCTCCTACCCTTTGGCCGTGGCATTGATGACGGCAGTACTTACGCCTTCTATGCGCTTCCGGATCACGATGCGGTAAATTGGCCGGTGCTTCGGTGGGACGAAGACGAGATGTATGTTCAGCCGGTTTCCTCGTCCTTTGAGGCATTCGTTCGGCACTGCTTTGCAGTGGGTAGGTACGCAGCTGATGACATGGGCGAAGTTCAGGAACAGTACGCGCAAGAATGCTCTCAAACACTCAACGCTCTCGGCATCTCAGGTCACCCAGCTATGGAGCGGCCTGCAAGAAACGATTCGGAGCTTCATTCCATACTCGTTCAAATGGATCCGTCTGATGCGGTGAGCCTCTGCCACTTAGGATGTGGCAGCCGCACACGAGGCGATATAGAGCGCGCATTGGACTACTATTTCAAGGCATCAGAGGCAACTCCTTATTTCGGCGATCCGTGTTATTTGGCGGCGGATGTTTACCGAGACAGGGGAGAAATGGACAAGGCAGTACAGAGCTGGTGGGCAGTAGTGCATCGATTATTGCTTTTGTGTACCCGCACGTACGAGTGGGATCTAGGAGATGAGCATCCGGAGGCGGATATTTATGAGGTGGCTGCAGATGGCCTTGCTCAACACGGCTCTCTCATAAGCTCCGACATGGCAGATGACCCGTTGTGGCATGCTGTGGCGAAAGACGATCCGTACGATCCTGAGGTAAGGGAATCCCTTGCCCACCTTATGCTAATACGGGGTAAATTTGAGAACGCGGAGCGGGAGCTATTAAATGCCCTTTCTTTATGTTGTGACCAAACCGGTTCGCGTCCCGAACGTTTGTATGACAGCCTCATCTCGCTGTATGATAAGCAAGGGCAGGCTCGAGACGCTGCTTTGGCTAGATTTGACCGACAGCTTCCACGAGACGCACAGTGACCCAAACGAGTAGTGCGGCAAGGTTGATACCTGAGGTGGGTGACAACGCGGTAGATGTGACCGTGTACGGCGGCAAAACTGGAGAGCCAGTTCAGCTTGCGACGTTTTGGCAAAACGAGAGCGTGGTTCTAGTCTTCCTGAGGCATTTGGCGTGCAGCTTCTGCCGCGAACAGGTGACGGACCTTCAACTACGAACCAACGAATTTCTTAAGCTTGGTACAAGGGTAGTGTTGGTGACGGTTAATCGCTGGGAAGAGACCAGAAAATTTTGCAGTGATCGTAATCTTCTTGACCCGTTCGTCTGTGTGTCTGATCCAGATCGTACAGCATATCACGCCTATTCACTATCGCGGGGTAATACAAGTCAGATATTCAATCCTCACGTTATGGCGCGCGGTGTACATGCCATGCTTCATGGTCACTTTAATGGAATTCCCAAAGCAGACCCGTTTCAAATGCCAGGTGTATTCGCCGTTAATCAAAAGGGAATAGTCATTTTTGCCCATCGACATCGAGATGCATCTGATAATCCCGATGTCGAAGATATACTTCGCGCAATTGAGGCAGGGAATTAATCCTATACACCTACCACCGTTATCCATTTTATTGCGCTATCCAGTTGGAGTGTAACTAGGCGGGTTCTATCGTCGTACTTCCACTCTAATTCCCCGTTATTCGAGCTCACTCTCTGAGGTTTGTCCGCTGCCCAGATGCCGAATGGTCCTTCACCACGCACGTCTACGCGCATTTCCCCGGACTGGTTGTGTTGAACGGCCGTAATTGCACCCGCGCTGTTGAACATTTCAAGCAAACCGATTGGCGCGACGCCGTTTGTCACCGGCACAACCGT
Organism: Chthonomonadaceae bacterium; assembly: GCA_027450145.1. GTDB lineage: Bacteria > Armatimonadota > Chthonomonadetes > Chthonomonadales > Chthonomonadaceae > JAJZFK01. The sequence continues at coordinate 26,608 of DAIDKH010000020.1, forward strand.
TATCAATTCGTACGATCCTGGTTCAATATCAATGGTCTTGCAACCTCGCGGCGTTAGCACGAGGACCTCCTTGGTTTGAAAGGCGTATGTAACGAACAGGTCACCGTGTAGGTCAGGAATATCCGCTGGGGATGCGGTGCAATGAATGGTGATAGGTGCTTCCGGCCGATGCAGCGCGTGAAAAACCCCCAAGACACCGCCGTGTGCGTTGTAGTTGAAGATTTTGAGGGGAACGGGATCTGTAAGGGGATTATTGAAGAGCGACTCTTTTGCGGGCAGCGCGGGCTGCCGGCACCTCAAAACAGTGCCGTCTCGTAGAACTAATTTTCGTAATAACTCAAAATCGTGGCCATCTGGTTTGTCCGACACGTAAACTGGTGCTCCGCTTATAGCACGAGCAGCTGCATGGTAGGGCCCAGCCTCATGACCAGACTGAAACATGTCCCAATCAGGGTGCATGAAGTTACTGAACCATAGACTTACATGTGCGTTGGTAATGAGGTGCAGTCCATGGGTCTCTGGTCGGTTCGGCCAGAAATCAGTACTGGTCCTTATGAGTGTCGAACCGGACGACTGATAGAAGACCTCGCTTGCACACGACATGCAGTTGATTATGTTTCCATTGAAATACCGTTGAGCCGCTCCCTCAATTGCCTGGTGGTACGCGTGCATTAGGGCAACACGACCTCCCTCCCCTTCACCGACGGCTTCTATCGCACATTGGTTGTCTACCTTAACACCGTCAACACCTTGAATGGCCAACGCGTGATAGTAGTCGTCGTAGAATTGCGATATTCTGCTAGCCGGTACCACGCCTATTGTGCTCCCCCAGTATTCAGAGTTGAATTTGGGCATATGGTGCAATATACCAGCCGAGAAGGATCGGTTTTTTATCCGAACTTCATATTCTGCAAAGCTGAGTGGATTAACGCCTGCCCAATAGCCGCTTAGCGCATGCCACACAATAATGCTCTGAATTCCAAGATCGCGGGCCTGGGAAACCATTGGCGTAAGATCATGGCCGAACTTTTCATTTGCAGTAAACGAACTAAGGCGTACCGTTCGGTTTCCGTCGGCTAACACCTGTTGCCACCCATCGTCCAAGATCAGGAACCTGGGTAATAGATCTGCGGCTTTAAAGCTCAACAGACCATTAATAACCTTCTCATGCGATACATCTTGATAGAATGCATCCCACGTACACCAGCCAAACCAATCTATGAATTCTGGTAATGGTTTCCGCCGTCGCAGTGAGCAATTTGGGACAATGTGGGACACGATTTCTGAGGCATCGCGCATTAACTTAAACGGGTCAGAGTCGGCGAGCATATAAACGGCGTCTACCTCCGTGCTTACCACGGAAGTATCGCCGGACTCAACAATGACGAATAAATTCCCGTTCTCCGTCCCGGACAGTGAAACATGGAAGTGGTTATCAACCAACGGCACAATGAGTATGTAACGGTCGCCGGTAAGTTCAACAAGAAGGTATTGCGTTTCCGGTGGTACATCGGTGAATGAGGTGCCCGTTGTTCGCAGCATCCAGAATGGCTCGTACCGGTGGCACGCGCTCCATCGCAGAACCTGGTCCGTGTTCACGCCCAAACAGCAGCGCCACCAACAGCTAGCATTCTCGGCTCGAGCGGTGAGCAGAACACCATACTCGGGTTGGTCGCCAGCGATTAGGTTGCCCAATTCACCAACGCCAGCCGGTGGCGAGTGCGAAGCCGTAATAAGAGACTCACCACATTTTAACCCATCGGATGACCAAGATAAAATGGACGCGTCTCTCATTCAATCTCTCCTCGTCGCCGCTTGCGTCGGGCAGTGGCGGACGCACGTTCGTCGTATTCGCGGTCGGCTTCTACTTCATCCTCGTAATTAAATTCAATTTCACCAATTTTGACGGTATTACCATGCTTGGCCCCCATGGTCTTTAACTTGCGGTTGATGCCCATTTTCGATAGCGTCTTCTGCAGCCGCTTCACTGCCTGCTCGTTATCTAGATCCGTCATGAGTACAGTACGCTCCACTTTTTTACCCGTAATGACAAAGGTGTTATCGTCCTCAAGGGTAGCTGTCCATCGTTCGTCGTCGTGTGTGTCTGCCGATATTACGACGTGTTGGTCAGTTTCTGTTGGTGGGGCCTCGGATGCACGAGCTGCAGTGACCATATCTGCAAGCCGATAGACCAGAGCATCCAGGCCAGTGCGAGTAGCCGCTGAAATCCTCATATATTCGACACCGGCAGCTGCCAGCTCTTGCTCGATCACCTGCAGGTCGCCTTCAGATGGCGATAGATCAAGTTTGTTAAGCACAACAAGTTGAGGTAGTTCCGCTAGTGATGGATCAAACAGAGCGAGTTCACGGTTGAGGGTATGATAGTCCTCTAGAGCATTACGACCAGACATACCTCCCGCATCCAATACGTGTACGAGAACCCGTGATCGCGAGATATGTTTCAGAAACCGATGGCCCAAACCAGCGCCTTCGCTTGCGCCTTCGATTATGCCAGGAATATCCGCCATCACAAAGCTTCGCTCGTCATCCACCCGCACGACACCTAAGTGGGGCACCAGAGTCGTGAAGGGATAGGCGCCAACTTTTGGACGCGCGGCGCTCACTGCAGAGATAAGTGTGGATTTGCCGGCGTTTGGAAAACCAAGTAACCCGACATCAGCCAATAATTTTAATTCAAGCCGTAGGACACTGTGTTCGCCAGGTTCGCCCTGTTCGGCAAACTGGGGAGCCTGTTGTATAGAATTTGCGAAATGTGCATTGCCACGACCGCCAATGCCGCCTCTAGCGATCACCGCACGGCTGTTTGGTGCGTTAAGATCCGCAAGAAGTTGATTACTGCCGGCATCATAAACCATCGTGCCCATTGGCACTTTGAGCACGAGATCAGAACCGTTCTTGCCGAACATATCTTTTCCCGCGCCATCTACACCCCGTTCGGCTTTATATTTATGACGATAACGAAAGGCCAGCAAGGTGGTTACGTTCGCATCCACTTCAAATATAACGCTACCGCCGTGTCCTCCGTCCCCGCCATTTGGCCCGCCTAAGGGCACGAACTTCTCACGCCGGAAAGTCTTCGCGCCATTACCGCCGTTACCGGCCTGCACTTCGATTTCTACTTCATCAACAAACATATTAGTTACAATCCCCTCGCACCATAATACAGCCGCAGTATGTGTTTTGGGCTGTCTATAAAAAAGGGGCAGGCTCATTTGCCTACCCCTGTGTCTAATATGGAGGTGGAGAGACTCGAACTCTCGTTCCCAGCGTTCCGCCCTCCGCTTCTACGAGCGTATCTCCCGGTTAATTCTCGCGCCTGCCTGCCGCGGGAGCGCGACTAGCAGATCGCCAGACTGCATCAATGTCCCGCCTGTACGGCAGCCTAGTACAGGATCGGTAATCCGACATTGGTTACGCCCGGATCACTCTCGGTCGGCAGGAGAGAGGCGGACGGGCTACCTAACTAGGCAGCCAGCGCGTACTGTTGAGTGTTCGCGTTTATGTTTTTGCCGCTTTTAACGAGGCCAGCGGCACCTCGGCTCGCAACGTAGACCGGCACCCACCAGGTCGACACCAATCACCCCCGAGTACCATATCCTCTCTATTATACTACAGATTAATCTGTGCCGTTAGCCAGCATTCAGCAAGTTGAGGCACTGAATAACGCATATTTAGCAACAAGTGGTAACGTACATGGCGCGAGTTGCAAAGTGCTGTGGTAACGATCGACCTTTGACGCTCTGCTCCACGGCGTTTCGGCTATCGCCGAACACTCCAAGAGAGCTAGTGCCCAAAATTATTTGGCTACACACAATAATCCGATGGATTAATCATATTAAACAGCCAGATGGCCTGTGGCTGTAAATTTTTGATAATGTTGCCAAATAGTTCATTGCACGCCGCGTATGCAACAGCCTAACGCTGATCTCCGTAGGCAGCAGATGATGAAAGGTGAATGGGCCGGGGCAATGTGGCAGTGTGTATTCCAAGGACACTAAGGTAGCTAATTCACAACGTTGTAGACGATTACCGAGCAATAACGCGGGCAGTAGATTATATGATTCGCAGTGTAGACTATACTACTGGGCGGTCTAAAGTCGCTATTAACCATCGTACACATCAGGGCAGAACGGCGTGCTGCCCTGCAATCTAGGCTGCACATAGCACGAGTGTCATCGAGTACTCTCCTTTCGTTTTTCATGTCCAAGTGTTTACAGTTGCCAGACCCTGAGGTGGTCGTACGCACTTTACAACTCTGCCTGTTCGGTGTATAATCGCACGGTAAGACGCGGTGACTATATTCATCCGAAATCTGCACTGGGAGCATTCGAAACATGACATCTGCCTCGCCTCAGGCACTCTGGCAAAACTGTGTCGATCAACTTAAGAACAGAGTGAACAACCTTCCATTTTGGGAGGCACTTGAGCTGTGCGTGCCCATTGCAATCGACGATGGTACGCTGGTTTTAGGCTTGGATTCTGCCCACCTAAACAAAGTGGCATATTTGCAGCAGCCAGCCAACTATGCAACCATTAATGAGGTTATTTCCACCACATTCAATACTGCGCTGACCGCCAAATTCATTGAGGGTGTAACTCTACAGGACTGGGAGATTGCACGAAAACGCGATGAGCGCGTTGCCGCAATGAAGGCCTCCGGCGTGCGTCAGGCCGTCCAAAAGGATGCTTCTGTATCAGGGTGGGAGGATCTCTATGAGGTGGTTGCCAGGCTATACGCGCAATCCGTAAATCGAGCACTACCACAGGGTAAGGCAAGGTATGCGAGTGAGGCACTATACGCTGTTCTCGACGCCATGGAGACCCTCTATACGAAGCCCGATGAGGTTTCGGAGCGAGGTTTGGCGCGTGTCCTTGAACGTATTTCCAATGCGTCTGAAATACCGGCCGCCGTGTTGGCATTCGAGCTTGAACGACTTCGAGCGTGGAAGGCGGCCAACCCGGAGGGCTAGCTGAGAAATTTCGTTCTAGTTAATTGAACAAAGATAACAAGAGGACTGTCGCGCCCCTAGGGGAATAGCGACAGTCCTCTTGTGCAATTGAAAGCGCGTGTGATCGCGCTACTCATCTGCCTCTGAGCCAAAGAGCTTGACGGCGTTGTCGTATAGTATTCGCCGGCGATCGTTTGGCCTTACATTGGAATCGTCCAGGAGGCCCATAAAGGCCATTGGATCGCACACAGGAAGACCACTGCCGAAAATGAGCCGGTGAGCACCAATGGCCTCAATTGCTGCTGGTATCTTTCTTACATCAAGGGCACCAGAAATATCAAGGTAGATATTGGAGTTCTGGTGTGCGGCCGCCACTGCAGCATCCCAATCCTGTCCACCCATGCTAATGAGCACGAAGCGATGCATTGTATAGGATCGCGCAAGATCAAGCGCGGCCGCTACGCATGCCGCGTTTGGAGAATAAACGTAAACCGGCTTTTGGTACCTGCGGCAGCCGTTCAATATTTCGTCGGCGATCAGCGGGTTCAACGGCTCAATAGGGTTACTGCCTGCCAGCATCACAGCTACAAACCGCTTGCTTCCAAGATGTTCCTTAATCGAGTCAAGAGATGCCTTGGGCCTCCCTAGGTGCGCCGTTACGCAACCAAGTAAAGAGGGGTTCATGTCTAGCACAGACTTTAGAATGCGATTACCCGCAATAGGATCAACCATCGCAGCCCGAGCGGAGCGAGCTACTGCGATGTCAATGCCACGTTCTGTTAGCAGCGCTGATAGGTCTTGCGCAGTATGGAATTTGCCTGGAATAACACTGCCCTCAAGCACAATGTTGCTATCAATGGTCGGCAATTTAGTGTTCTCCTAATAGCCCAGTAGACGGGCAGCGTTTCCACCTTGAATTCGGTCGAGAGTGGAGGCTGAAAGGCCTGAATATTGCAGCGTTTGCAGAGTTCCTGCAATAGAACGGAGTGGGGCGCCGCTTCCAAAAACGATCCGTTCGTCGCCAACAACCTCCGCTAGGTACCTTAGGCTGCCGGGTGCGAGCAAGTGAGAGGTCTCAATCATCCAGCCAGGGTGGTGGCGCATGACCGCCGCAGCCTCTGCGAGTAGCGCAGGTGTAACGTGAGCAAGAATCACCGTACCTTTAAATGCCGCGGCGACCTTCGAAAGTCGAGTCATCTGACCGGGCGTCAATATATCCACCATCACGGGTAAAGGCGCAGGACAGTCGTTGATAACTTCAAGCATATCGGCAAACGGCGCGTAATCCGCTGGCCAATGTTGAAGATCTGGAAAGAACCGGATTAACTTAAATCCAGAATCGCGCAATGCTTGCAATGGGGTCGCATCACCGTAATACGAATTGGGATTGCAGGTTGCTACCGGAATCAATACCCCCTCATCGCCACACGTAACGCGGGTTTGGGCATTTCCAACACCTGTGTCCATTAAAATACCGACGGTAGAAATTGTGCATGCGCGTGCTATATTGTGCTTCTGCATTAAGGTTTGCAGGTCATCCAGCGATAGATCGGCGTTCAACGCTGGTAGTGACCCGAAAAGGGTGTTAATATCGATAATTTGGTGCATGGTTAGCTCCAGTGAAATTATGAACGACCGATATCAGAGTGCTTCAAGAACGGAATGCAAGCGTTGTAAGGTGGTTTCTCGTCCCAATGCCCAGAGTGCTTCAAACAGACCAGGCCCCACGGTCCGCCCCGTTACGGCTACACGCGTGGGGTGAATTACTCCTGCGAATTTAAGCTGCATATCCTCGGCGAGCGTACGTATAGCCGTTTCCAAGGACGTTGGCTCCCAATTCTCTATCTTTGTGAAGATATCAATTTCGTTTCGAAGAAGGGCATGGATGTATTCGACATGCAGCCATTTCGTAACTGCTTTCTCGTCATAGCCCTCCGGAAACCGCAATTCATGGAAGAAGGGCTCTGCCATTGGTACTATTTCCGAGAGGACTTTCATCCGCTCAATCTCAAGTGGTATTAGTTTGCGAGCGAGTTCAAGCTCTATTTCTGAGGGTGGGTTGCTGATGAGCCCGGCCTTCTGCAGCTGCTGAATGCATAGACCTATGATACGACCAGGAGGGCTTTGTCGGATGTACATTCCGTTCATCCACTTCAGTTTGTCGTAGTCGAAGATTGCCGGATGCTCTGAAATGCCCTCAAGGGAAAATCGTTCAATGAGCTCAGGAAGAGTAAAAAGTTCCCGGTTCTCGTCGCCAGCAGACCAGCCAAGCAGAACAAGGAAGTTAAGCAGTGCCTCAGGAAGATATCCCTGTTCAACGAATTCGGTGAACTGGGTAGAGCCATGACGCTTGCTCAGCTTCTTACGATCTGATCCCATGATGAGCGGAGGGTGCACTAGAGCGGGAGGATCCCAACCGAACGCATTGATGACAGCCACAAACTTTGCTGCGCTCGACAACCAGTCATCGCCGCGGATGACGTGGGTTACACCCATCAGATGGTCATCGACCGCACATGCGAGGAAATAGGTGGGAAAGCCATCTGTTTTCAGCAGAACCTGATCGTCCTGAGTGCGATTATCGTAAACGATGTCGCCTTTCACTAGATCATGGACTACAGTCTGACCTTCAAGCGGCATTGCAAGGCGCACTACGCAAGGTGGTTCGTGACCAAGCTCCTCGCGTCGCTTTGTCCTCATCTCTTCTCGCCCGTCATCGCTTCGGCAGCAACGGTCATAGCCAGTGGGAATGCCCTTTGCCTGCTGCTCCTGGCGCATGGCTTCAAGCCGTTCCCGTGAACAGTAGCAACGATAGGCGTGCCCAGAAGCTATAAGCTTGTCCGCGTATTCCTTGTAAAGGGGCAGCCTCTCGCTTTGAATATAAGGTCCGCTGCTGCCTCCAGAAACCCACCACTCGTCTGGAATTGTTCCCAGATATCGCAGGCTTTCCTCAATATCCCATATACCTTCCGGCATATACCTTCCCGGAGTGCGATCGGTATCTTCAAGTCGAGCGATGAATTGGCCACCCATTTTCTTCACAAACAACCAATTGTATATCGCGGTCCTTAGGTTACCTACGTGAGGTGAACCGGTGGGACTTGGGGCATAACGAACGCGTACCGGCATGGGATGAAGTAGGGGAGGCGGACGACAGCGCCATCCCCATTCCTTTCTATTCTAGTTCTTTATGAGATATTTTCGTTTGCTTCTATCGAAGCCCTGGCTCTGTTTCTTTGCGTCATACACCCAGGCACCACCGCGCTGGAAGAAGCAATGGTAGCCAGACAGAATGGAAGCGGTTAAACGCCGTGGAACTCTTCTTACGATATTAACTTCCGTTTGAAGCGTAAGGAACTCGATGCCCTTCTTGTAATGCTCCATGATCTCGCGTACCAGCTCGTAGGTCGGAAGCTGCTCGTCCTCGGCTCGCTGCTGCAGTTCGACAAGCTCATTCATCCGGTTACGGCTGAAGAACAAGGGCATCTCGCTTTCACCATTATAGTGTACGATATACCGGCTGTCTGCAACTCTCTCCAACGTGAAGGTGGCGCCGGAGTCGATAGGAATGGTTTGGTACCAGTCATAGAGACCGTAGATTAGGCGCGTTTCATTGTTAACCCACACAGATACCGTTTGCCCACCCGGCAACACGAAGTCAACGTTCAGCACAGTTGGCTCTTGCGGGAAAAAGCTAGTGGGGAACAGGCACATGGGTAGCGTACCGATCTGCTTGTGGTGGTACTTAATGACTGCTCGAGCCGTAGATGGTGGGTTAGCATCCACCGCCCCCACAGGCTCCTCATCTAGTACATCCTGGGCCATCGGGTTACGTAGGTCTCGGTCCAGACCGCCTTCAAGTCCTTCATCCTCCAGCAAGATGTCAACTTCGTTGCCCTCAAGGTCAGTGAAGGAGTACTCCGGTATGTTGAGAATTTCTGGCACTGAATGGACATAGCCCGGGATCTCTATGGTGGAAATGATCCTGGTTGAACCAACCCACAGGAGTCCCTCCTGCTGTCGGAGAGCATTCAGGACATTGGCTACATCCTCTGCAAAAGTGGGGGACGATGGTATGATTTCCAGTTTTTTGTCCAACAGCGAGACTATGTCGACTACATCGGCCGCTCTTACAATCTCGTCAGTTAGCTCAGCAATCAGCGACTCATCAACCTCGAGAGGCATGGCCGCAAGTTGAGAATTGGCCTCTTCATCGTCATCAACTTCCTGCGTGGCAACTTCTTTTAAGAGCTCGGCAATACGTTCGGCGCACTCCGCGCTCATCCAAGATTTATTCGACAGTGACAGGCAATTGGATGCATACAGAGCTTTGTAGAATAGCTCCGCATTGAACTGCTCGCCAAGGCGATGGAATGCTATGAACTGAAGTGCCATTGCGCTGAGCGGCTGATTAATCTTATTAAGGAACGCAGAAATGCTCGCGCTATCCTGACCAAGTTCTACCTCTTCGGCTAGTGCGAAGTGCGTATATGTCTCTTCATCTCTCAGGAAGTTGTAAAACTGTACATCCGCTTCGTAATCGTCACGTGCGTAGTCATGGGGGTGGTAACCTACGAGTTCCGTCTTTAGGAGCCATTCAACAGGCGCCAAAAAGCCCGGGGCAGCGTAGAAGAGTGTGGTGCCAGGATCTGCAAGTCGTGGCAGCATCTCCTGGTAGTATTCAGCTGGCCTACCGTAGATCGCTTCCAGTTCAATCGCGAGTTCTGCGATAGACGCTGGGCGGCCAATTGAGTTGAAGACCTCAAGAAGATTGCTATGGAATGGGCGATTTTTGTCGATAAAGCGCGACCACAACGTCCAGCGCACGTCACGAGCGGATGTTCGCGCATTGGATTGGGCAGAATCTATTGTAAACCGGCGCTGATCCTTAACGAGAACGACGCGCACAAGCTTAAGATCGCTAGCGTTCTTTATTGTAGAACCTAGGTGCTCGAGTGATGTTAGCGACTCTTCGGTGGGTTCTGGTGAAAGAAGTTCAACAGATAAAGTACGCGCAAGCTCAGACGCCCGCACCGACACAGCGCGATCCGCTTCTCCACTTGCTCTAAGAATGGCATTGCAAATGAGGTCTCCGCCGAATAAAGCGGCGAGCTCAATATCTGTTGGTGGAACGTAGGTGTTGTTAATTGCGGCTGCAGCCACTTCTATACTCCTTGCACGTCACGACATAGTTGCGAGATTTAGTTTCATTGCGAGCCGCATATCTGCGGCATTAACGGGAGACGCTATCAGGTCATACGGGCGCGCCTCGGTAATGCGGACCTTCACGAAGGTACCCGGCCGAGCCATGCATGTTCGCACGTACACTTGGCCATCGACTTCTGGAGCATCTCGAAAGGTTCGCGCGACTGCCATCGTAAAGTCCCTAGGTGCTCTACCTTCCACCAATGCATCCATTTCAGTGCCTACCCAAAGCTGATTACGCTCCAGCGATATTCCCTGTTGAGTCTCCATTAGGCGATTTCGCCGCTCAATCTGCACCTCGTGTGCAACTCGGCCCGGCAGATTCGCGGACGGGGTGCCCTCCTCAACAGAGTACGTAAATGCTCCGACACGATCGAAGCGCGCCTGCTTGGTGAAGCTCAACAGGTTCTCAAATTCGTCATCAGTCTCGCCAGGAAAGCCAACGATAAACGTCGTGCGTATTGCTGCCTGCGGCGAAGCTTTGCGAATACGATCAACGAGTGCGAGATATGCCTCGCCCGACATTGGACGGCGCATCCGTCTTAATACAGCGTCATCAGCATGCTGAAGGGGCATGTCGATGTAAGGAAGAACTTTGGGCGTATTTGCGAGTGCGTCGATTATGCGGTCGTTCACTCGGGACGGATAGCAATAGAATAGACGGATCCACTGGATGCCATCAACGGTAGAAAGCGCCTTCAACAGGTGCGCAAGACGAAATTCACCATAGAGGTCATGTCCATACTGCGTCGAGTCCTGAGCTATGAGGTTCAGTTCGACCGCACCTTGCTCCGCAAGCATGCGAGCTTCCGCTAGGACCATCTCCTCCGGCTTACTCACGTGTTTGCCGCGAAATGACGGAATGCTGCAGAATGTGCATGCATGGTCACAACCTTCGGAAATCTTTAAATACGCAGACCAAGGTGAACCTTTGCGTACTCTTGAGGGAACGTTAAGCCATTGATGATGTGGTTTTAGGTCCGCTTTAACGGCTGGCGGTCGATTCGCCAGTGCGTCAAGAACCACGCTGGAAATACTGTGCGTAGTACCTGTACCCATAAACGCATCGACATCCGGTAGCTCCGCTGCCAAATCGTCACGATATCGTTGTGGAAGGCAACCTGTCACTATTACCTTGTCGATTTCGCCGGCACGTTTTCTTTGCAGCGCGGCCCGAATGGTGTCCATGGACTCCTGTCTTGCTGACTCGATGAAGCTGCAAGTGTTAATAATGACTACGCGGGTTCCACCAGCCACCGTCGCAGGAGAGGACGTGTGGTCAACCACGAACCCGTCCTTGTGGAGAATTCCCAACATTTCTTCGCTGTCGACCTCATTTTTTGAGCAACCCAAACTTATAAGGCTGACAGATGCCGATTCAATGGACATGCGTTCAGTGGTACCTATTCATAAATTAACACGAATTCCGATTAGGCTATTATACCCCATAAGGTGATCGCTCTTCCGGACCCATTGTCCGTTCCGCGAACTTGTGTGAGTTGCAAATTGACTGCCGAGCCAATCCTTTCAAGATATTTGCTTACTTCACCCGCGGTACTTCATTTTTACCTTGACAAACAGTGCTGCGTATGCCAAAATAATTGCCGTTGTGATCCCCGCTAGCTCAATGGCAGAGCGTTCGGCTGTTAACCGAAATGTTGGTGGTTCGAGTCCACCGCGGGGAGTTGTGTGGCTTTCACCTTCGTTACTCCCTGGGCACCCAGCCTCCGCACTGTGCGATGCTCCTGAGAACCGCGGTCGGTATGCCGAACGATTACTCGTGATTTCGAATTCCGTTTAACATTACTTACCTTGTAGAATTCTATCGTACGCCATATGGTGGTCAATTAGTGGAAAAGCCGACTCCCCAAAAGTTACCGATATTTAGCCCTACTAAGATCAGCACGTTTATTGAGTGTCCCACCAAGTATAAGTATGTTTACGTCGATCGTATTGGCCGCTTTTATCAAAAGCCACATGCTTACTTCAGTTTCGGTACGACGTTGCACCAGGTGCTTCAGGCTTATCACAGCCCGGGAGGCGAGCAATCGGTCGAATTCCTCCTGAGCCAATTAGATGATCGATGGATCTCTGCCGGTTATGAGTCCGTGGATGAGGAACGTGAATACAGGATGAGGGCAGAGGAGGTGTTGAGGCTATACCATCAGCGCGCCCTTGAGCGAGCGGGTACAGTCGTGACTGATTCCGTCGAGAGGAACCTAAGTCTAAACCTGGGTACTTTTAAGCTCTCTGGGCGGATAGATCGAATTGACGTGCATCCGGACGGCACTGTGGAAGTAGTAGACTACAAGAGTGGTAGGGACGACGTAACAACGGGGGATGTATACGGAAGTCTGGCGATGAGGTGCTATATGCTGCTTGCATCGCGAACAATGCTAGCCACCGACATTATAGGCACGATCATTGCTCTTAGAACTTGCAGAAGCGCATCCGTGGCGATCACGCATGAGCAATTGCAGCAAACTGCGGATGAAATTACCAATCTGGCCAACACAATTTTAACAACCAACATAACTGCGGTTGAGCCCGTTCGTATTGAAGTTTGTGATAAGTGCGAATTTTTGTCGAGATGTCAGCGAACCTGGAAATCCCGCGCACAAGGACTAGCCCCATCACAGAATTCGCGAGGGGAGTATTGAATGCGATCCAATGAAAGTGACGCGCAACCTAAAAAGGTTGTAACTGTCCCAGATTTAATCGGCTATAAACTCCAAGACCGTCGTATCGTGATGGTTACGGCATACGATTATTCAGCGGCGTTAATCGCAGATAGGGCAGGGGTAGACGCCATTCTCGTTGGCGATTCGTTAGGTATGATGGTCCTTGGCCACAAAAACGTACTGCCTGTTACATTGGATGACATCATTCATCACACCCGTGCAGTTACGGCTGCGGCGCGCCGGGCGCTAGTGGTTGCGGATCTGCCGTTTGGGGCTTACCAGGCTGGAGCGCAGGATGCTCTGCGGTCTGCCGTTCGCCTTATGAAGGAAGCGGGAGCGAGGTCGGTAAAGATGGAGGGCGGGGCGCAAATAGCGGACGCTATAGAACTAGTGACCAAGAGCGGTATTCCCGTTGTCGGCCACCTTGGACTTACGCCGCAATCGGTCCACAAATTTGGTGGTCACAAATTACAGGCAACCACCGAGGCCGAGGCAAGCGCGCTCGTTCGCGATGCACTCGCAGTGGAGCAAGCTGGAGCGTGGGCTATAGTGTTGGAGATGGTGCCCGCCGCGGCGGCTATGGCGGTTTCACGCGAACTCTCCATTCCCACGATTGGTATAGGAGCTGGCCCGTGGTGTGATGGGCAGGTTCAGGTCTGGCATGACTTGCTGGCGTTACCGCCAGGTAGAGATTTTCATCATGTTAAGCAGTACGCAAATTTGGGTGATATAGCCATTGATGCGCTTAAAACTTATGCGGATGAGGTAAGAGACGGCAAATTTCCAACAGAGGAACACAGCAGCTAATCTATGAGAACTTTTCAGCAAATTGCACCGTTACGAACGTACTTGCGCGGGATCAGGCAGGAAGGCAAAACGATAGGCTTTGTCCCTACCATGGGAGCGCTTCACGCAGGGCACATGTCCTTAGTAAAGCGGGCTGCCCAAGACTGTGATCTTGTAGTCGTTTCTATCTTCGTAAATCCTACTCAATTTGGTCCGACAGAGGACTTTACTAGCTACCCGCGGGTTTTGCAGCAGGACTTACAGGTGGCCTCTAATTCTGGCGTAGATGCTGTTTACACACCTGCTGTCGAGGATATATATCCCGACGGTTTTCAAACAACTGTCACGCCAGGTGCGCTTGCCCAACGGCTAGAGGGCCAACACCGACCCGGTCACTTCGCGGGCGTCTGTACAGTAGTGGCAAAGTTGTTAAACATTGTTCAACCAGACCGCGCGTTCTTCGGTCAGAAAGACTTTCAGCAGGCGCGCATTATTGAGCAGATGGTGCATGACCTGAATTTCCCGTACGAAGTCGTAGTGGCGCCAACTGTGCGCGCAGATGATGGGCTCGCGCTATCGTCTCGCAATGCCTACCTGTCACAGGAGGAGAGATTAGCTGCGACCGCACTCAATGAGGCCCTGAATGAGGCTGCGCGTGCACACTTGGCTGGTGAGAAGTCCCCACAAGCGCTCAGTGAAATTGTGCGAGAGCGATGCCTTAAAGAACCGCTCGTCTCACTAGAATACTGTGAAATTGCGAATAACATCTCGCTAGAACCGATTGAGGATGTTGACTCCTGCAACGCAGTGATACTCGTTGCAGCGAGAGTCGGTAAAACGCGGCTTATCGACAATATTGTGCTCCCCACGCGTTTGTCGTAGGCAACACGGAGTAGGTTAGCGTACCAACGGGACTGTACTTTTTAAACGATTAGTACGGTCCCTTTTTGGTTCACGGCTTGGTGAGTGTGTGAAGATGAAGGGCAGCCACTGCGTATCCGCATGGGGCAAAGTTTGTGATGGTTAAAGGGGCGACTTTTAGCCGCGCGAAGAGCAACGGAGTCACACGTGGTAAGTTTCTGTCACATGGGGCCGGTTAATAATAAGCGAGCTAGTGGTGTGTGGCAACACGAAGATGTGCCATGTTACAGAGGGGTACGCGAATACTTGCGTTTACGAGTGGGACGCCAGCGCTTACTCTGATGTACGGCATGAGAATTGGACTGATGAATACGCCGTCGGAGGGATTCGAACCCCCGACGCCCTCCTTAGGACGGAGGCGCTCTATCCACTGAGCTACGACGGCAAAAAACCCTTACTTAGACGTTAACACGGCACTGAATAATGAGTTCTGGTTTGGTGTACCGAGGTAATCACGAGTTCAACAACTGAATTTTATGCGCCCGGAGAGACTTGAACTCCCGGCCTACAGGTCCGCAACCTGTCGCTCTATCCACTGAGCTACGGGCGCCCGAATGCGAATTTAACCGCTGTTCACAATCAGGTATTATACGGTGTGACGCCTCTAAAAGTCAAGGGAAGGACAATACCAAAGTGGGCAGACTTTATCTGAAACGCGTGGCTTCAGTCGCTACGCTTCTTGTGCTGGCAGCGCTACCGGTGCATGCTGAAACCGTCATTGTATCTGCAGCCGCATCACTTACTAATGCGTTTACTGAGCTCGGCCGGATGTTCGCCGCGCAACACAAAGGTGTTGTGGTTCGGTTTAATTTTGGGTCGTCTGGATCCCTAGAGCAACAAATTGAACAGGGTGCTCCTGTGGATGTCTTTGCCTCTGC
Source organism: Chthonomonadaceae bacterium (assembly GCA_027450145.1). Taxonomy (GTDB): domain Bacteria; phylum Armatimonadota; class Chthonomonadetes; order Chthonomonadales; family Chthonomonadaceae; genus JAJZFK01. The sequence continues at coordinate 42,049 of DAIDKH010000020.1, forward strand.
CGCGGTAAAAGAGATGAATCATCTTCAAAGCGAGCATCTCATTGTGATTTCCACGCGCAACAACTTCGTAACCAATCGACTGGTGCTGATTGCTCCCTTAGGCTCTCCGCTTAAAACATGGCATGAACTTACCGCGCGTTGGGTTCATCATGTTGCCGTTTCTGATCCTGCAAGCGTACCGTCAGGGCGGTATGCTAAAGAAACGCTACTGCATAAAGGAATTTGGAGCGAGGTATTGAGAAAGGCCGTCTTGGGTGAGAACGTTCGTCAGACACTGCAGTATGTAGTAGACGGCGATGCTCAGGCTGGTGTGGTTTTTGCAACGGACGCAAAAATCGTACCCCACAAGGTAAAGGTTGTGAAAGTTGCGGTACCCGGTGTGGACCATCACCCAATCGTTTATCCGGTGGCTGTAATTTCTGCAACGCATCATCCTCTGTTTGCCGGGCTTTTTGTAAAATTCCTTAACAGCCAGGAGGCACAGGCCGTGCTTAAACACTATGGTTTCTTGCCACCAAATGTATCGGTGGGCAAACATGCCTCGCAAAGGTAGTTTATGTCCATGGATTGGAATCCACTGTACCTGTCGCTCCGAATCGCTTTTGCCGCTATGGCAGGAGTGGTACCTTTAGGCCTATTAGCAGGTTGGTGGCTGGCCCACGGCCGCAGGTTTCCCGGTAAAGTGTTTGTCGGTACTTTGTTAACGCTGCCCATTGTACTACCCCCTACTGCAGTTGGGTATATGCTGCTTCTTGCGCTAGGTCGAGGAACCCTCCTCGGCCGTTGGATCAACAGCAGAGTGGGGTTGCACCTGATATTTACGTGGCAAGGAGCCTCACTAGCTGCCGGCATAATGGCCTTCCCGTTGTTTGTACGATCGGCTCAGGCGGCTTTTGGCTCTATCCAGGTGGAGTTACTGGAAGCAGGACGCAGTTTCGGCGCGGGTGAATGGTACCTGTTCTGGCGCATAGCTGTTCCGCTGTGCTTACGCAGTCTGCTATCGGGTTTTGCCCTGGCATTAGGTAGGGCGCTCGGTGAATTTGGGGCGACGCTAATGGTAGCGGGAAACATTCCCGGAGTAACGCAAACGCTTCCGCTGGCACTGTATGCCCAGGAACAGGCGGGTAATGACCACGTAGCGCTAGTATTTACAATACTTCTATCCGTAACGGCGATGGGTCTTGTAGGAATTTCCGACTGGCTGGCAAACAGAACGGGCAATTACGCAAGCTATTCCACCAGGTAATGGCAAGGGAACCAGATAGAGGAAAAATTTCGTCTAATAGAGTGTAGCAATTTGCTTGTGGTGGTCAGAAATGAACGCGACAGTGCAAGCTGTTACCGCATGTCCTCCTTTTCGTTGTGTTGGCGAGTAGTCGCTGAAATCCTGTATCCGCACTTGGCGGGTACAGGATTTTTTTAGCTTAGAGCATTAGCATTCTATCCAGAGCAAGTCTGGCATCACGTGCTGTCGGCTCCGGTACCGAGATGATATTGCTAGGTTCGTTGGCCAAGATGTTATGTAGTGACCAGAGCAGGTAGTAAGGGTGTATGCGATACATGGTGGAACACGGACAGACTACAGGATCCAGACAAAAAATCTTGCGATCCGGGCATTCGTGGGCCAGCCTATTGACAAGGTTTATCTCAGTTCCTACACCCCAAACCGAGCCAGGCGCCGCGTTAGTGATCGTGCTGATAATTCGTTCGGTCGATCCGCTAAAGTCTGCTGCCTGCACAACCTCAAGTGAGCATTCCGGATGAACGATTATGTTGACACCCGGATAGTTTTTTCTTGCTTCTGTAATCTGTTGAGTGTTAAAGCGAGCGTGAACGGAGCAATGGCCCTTCCAGAGTATGACTTTTGCATTACGCAGACCTTCGGACGTATTTCCGCCTAATGGCAACATGGGATCCCAAAGGACCATTTCGCTGTCCGGGTCTACTCCCAGGGCTGTGCTCGTGTTCCTGCCCAGATGTTGATCAGGAAAAAACATCAGCTTCTCACCTTGCTTGAATGCCCACGAAATCACCTGTTCGGCGTTCGATGACGTACAGCATGCGCCCCCGTTTTTACCTACAAACGCCTTGATGGCCGCAGTCGAATTTACATAGGTTACTGGAATGACTTTATGGTCTACAACGGAATGCACCTGACTCCACGCATGTTCCACCTGGCGTATAGAAGCCATATCAGCCATGGAGCAGCCGGCAGAAAGATTGGGCAGAATGACTACCTGTTGTGGTGAAGTGAGAATGTCTGCAGTCTCGGCCATGAAGTGAACGCCGCAAAAGACGATATAACTCGCATGTTTGTTGGAAGCCGCCAATTGGGAGAGTTTTAGGGAGTCACCGCGGTAGTCCGCCCACTTAATTATTTCATCACGCTGATAGTGATGCCCAAGTACCACGACACTGTTACCTAATTTATCACGACAGTCCGCTAATTGTCTGTCGGTTTCATCTGGAGAAAGCTCGCTGAAATATTCGGGTAGCGGATCCTGCAAAGTAATTGCCATTGTTTATTCCTGGTCTGCTGGCAGGCGGATTTAGACCGCCGGGGATGTTGACGCAGCAAATTAGCCAACGCACATAATAGGTGGAGAAAGGGCCACCATGATGATTATACCGCGTAGACTCATTACACATTCAAACGTCCCCAAGGTGAAATGAGGTAATTTCACAGATTTGGGCCTCAGTCAATCTTCCCGTGCCTCCCGGGTCCTAAAGATCTCGACACCGACGCTTTCGGCGATAACTCCTACAGGTGGAAGAAGCTTGGTGAGTACCAGCCGAACGGCAAACACGCCGGCATGATGATCGAAAATTGAGGAAGCCATTCTTTCTGCCAGTGTCTCGACCAACCTGCATTTGTCTGTAGCGCCAATTCGTGATATTAGTCCCGCCACGGCACCGTAGTCGACGGTATCAGAAAGGCGGTCGGTTACCACCGCATGCCGAGCTTTAATGTGAAGGGCAATATCGGCTCGGTAACGGTGACCAATCTCCTGCTCAGCATCTGGAACGCCGTGGTAGCCATAGAATTCCAATCCGGTGATGTGTATGATATCAAATTCGTTCAAATTGTAATCCATGCCTGAAGTCTACCCTTTGAAACAGATTCAGCGAGTTGGGTCGTTGAAAACTCGCATCCTGTTTATTACGTCCTCCTGATGACAAGGTGTGCTATTGAAACCAGCGTCTTTGCGGCGGAAAGTACTAATGGCATTTCGTACACCGCAGTCATGTTTTTACTGTTACAGGAAGCAGGTTGACACCGGTTCGCACTAATAAGAACGGTGTTCAATCATAAGGTTTGGTCTACAAAGCGGTACAATAGTGGTAATTACGAGTATTTCCAACGATTGCGGATAAAGTGAGCAACGGATTGAAACCTAGCGGAGACGCATCAGACCTTCTAAAAAACCTGAACCCGGTACAAAGGGAGGCCGTGCTGTATACGCAAGGACCCATGCTGATATTCGCCGGTGCTGGTAGTGGTAAAACCAGGGTTATCACCTATCGCATCGCTCATCTAATTAACGACCTCCACATACCACCGTATAAGATATTAGCAGTCACCTTCACCAACAAAGCCGCTAATGAGATGCGCGATCGCGTCTTGAGCCTGGTTGGAGATATTGCGGGACGAGGCATCCACGTCGGTACATTCCACTCGATTTGTGCTCGAATACTGCGAGAATTCCATGCAGAGGCGGGTCTGGTTCGGGAGTTTGTTGTCTACGACGATGCCGATCAGATAGCGGTAGTAAAACGCGCGCTGGCACAACTAAACCTAGATGAAAAGAAGTTTACCCCGCGTACAATCCTGCATTTTATAAGCAAGGCCAAGGAGAAGATGGTCCGGCCCGAGGACTGGCATGACCATTTTTCCGGGTTTGTGGAAGATATTGCCGGTAAAGTTTACAATCTCTACGCCGCCACACTGAAGTCTAGTAATGCTCTCGATTTCGATGACCTGTTGACGGAAGTTGTGTATATGCTGCGCCGTTCGCCGGATGTTTTGGCGAAGCTGCAAAGCCGTTACACCTACATTCACGTGGACGAATACCAGGATGTTAATCTGGTGCAGTACAAGCTGATCGACCTTCTAGCCAAAAACACTCGCAATTTGTGTGTGGTAGGCGATGACGATCAGTCAGTTTATAGTTGGCGAGGTGCGGCCGTAGAACTTATACTCCGCTTTGAAGACGACTATCCTGACGCGAAAGTTCTAAAGCTGGAGCAAAACTACCGATCCACTGGTGGCATTCTTGAGGCCGCATATTCTGTGGTGCGACACAATCCCAATCGACGGGACAAAAAGTTATGGACGGAGAATGACCACGGCGTACCGCTCGTACGGTATGAGGCTGAAAACGAACATCAGGAAGCAGAGTGGATTGTTCGGCAAGTTCTCGATAGATTAAAGGCGGGTGGTCGCAAGTGGAGCGACTTTGCGGTACTATATCGCACTAACGCACAAAGCCGGGTATTGGAGGACCTGCTGCGGCAGTGGAACATCCCATACAGGATAATTGGGGGCACCCGCTTCTATGATCGCAAAGAGGTTAAGGATGCGATCGCCTACCTTAGGGTCTACAATAATCCTCAGGACTCCGTCAGTATCCGGCGGATACTGAATAACCCTGTGAGGGGAATAGGCGACACAACCCTAAAGCGGCTGGAAGAGGACGCAACCATTGCTAATGCGTCACTTTGGAACAGCTTAATCCACGTTGAGATGGTCCAAGGTGTCTCAACACGTGCACGGTCGAGCATCCAAAAATTCACCGGTATCTTCACCAGTCTCAAAGAAGATTCAGGGACTGAATCGCTCCCTCAAATTCTTACTAAGCTTCTAATGGAAAGTGGCTATATGGACGCGTTGTCGTCAGAGCGCACTATTGAGGCAGAAGGAAGAATAGAGAACCTTAACGAACTTTTAAGGGCTGCCGTTGAATTTCAGTCTGAAAGACCATTCGGTGCAGTATCCGAATTTCTTGAGAATGTCTCCCTAGTATCCGACATCGATGCTCTTGATGCTGGTGCTAATGCCGTTGTACTCATGACGCTTCACAGTGCAAAAGGATTGGAGTTTCCCGTCGTCTTCATGGCTGGGATGGAGGAGACAATCTGCCCGCATGCGCGCTCCATGGAAAGTGACATTGAACTCGAGGAGGAACGCCGCCTCTGTTATGTGGGAATTACGCGCGCACAGGAAGAGTTGTTGTTCACCCATGCGCGACGAAGGTCCAACTTTCAAGGTATTGCCTTCAACCCTGTTTCGCGCTTTTTAAATGACATTCCCGATGAGCTGTTTGACGAGCCGAAGCGCCGGCCGACAGTTAGGTCATTCGATCCCGATGAAGATTCTGAGTGGAGGTCGCCCAAGCCCGTCGCGCGTCTTTGGACGGATGCACCTCGGCCGCCTATCTCGGACAGGCGTCAGTCTTCAGTAGGTGCTTCGGGCTTCCGTGTTGGACAGAAGGTAAAGCACGTACGATTCGGCACCGGTGTTGTACTGAATGTAGTTGAAACCGGTGACGACACTACTGTTGAGGTTGCGTTCGCACAGATTGGTCCTAAGAAGCTGTTGCTCTCTTTGGCGAAACTAGAACCGGTGACATAGCGCACGAGTTATTACCAGGTTAGTATGTTAGACCCGAGAAGGGAAGATTAAAGGAGTAGATACCATATGGCAAATTCGCATGATGCTTGGAAGGCACTGGCCACGCAGTTGCGCGCAGACAGCATTCGCTGTACAACAGAAGCGGGGTCGGGACACCCAACCTCAAGCATGTCCGCAGCTGATCTTATGGCAGTGCTGATGAGTGAATACCTGCATTATGATTTCACCGATCCTCACAGCATCGCTAACGATAGACTTATCTTCAGCAAGGGGCATGCCGCGCCGTTGCTCTACTCTATGTTTAAGGCAGCCGGAGTGATTACCGACGAACAACTGCTGTCCTTAAGAAGGCTGGGCAGTCCTATAGAGGGGCATCCCGTTCCACTACCCAATGGGCTACCTTACGTAGACTTAGCCACTGGATCATTGGGACAGGGTCTCCCTGCCGCAGTAGGGGTAGCGCAAAGCGCAAAAATGGACGCCCTGCCGTTGCGGGTATGGGTTCTGCTCGGTGATAGCGAGATGGCGGAAGGCAGCAACTACGAAGCGTTCGAACTGGCAGGCCATTATGGGCTGAATAACCTTGTTGCCATTATCGATATGAATCGACTTGGGCAACGCGGCCCTACCATGTTGGAGTGGCAGAGCGGCGTTTATGCTGAGCGTGCGCGGTCGTTTGGCTGGCACGCAATAGAAATCGACGGCTTGGATGTTGCGCAGGTTAATAACGCCTATGCAGAAGCGATGAAGTCAGATAAGCCCGTATGTATCGTTGCCAAAACTCAAAAAGGTGCCGGCGTGTCCTTCCTTGCCGATAAGGAAGGGTGGCATGGTAAGGCACTACCAGCCGCTGATGCCGAAAAAGCTTTGGCGGAACTTGGTAATCCACCCTGCAACATTAAGGTGACCGTTAAGAAGGCGCGTACCGAAGCTCCGGTCGTCAATGCAAAGCTTGCAACATTTCAACCTCCGGTTTACGAGCCAACTTCCAAGGTTGCCACTCGAGAGGCGTACGGTGACGCACTTGCAAAACTAGGAGCAGCCAGAGCAGATGTCGTAGTGATGGATGGAGAGGTAAGCAACTCTACCTTTGCTGAGAAGTTCAAGAAGGTTTTTCCCGATAGGTTTGTTGAGTGTTACATTGCAGAACAGCAGTTGGTGAGTATGGCCGTCGGCATGCAAGTTCGACGAAAACGACCATTTGCCTCCACCTTCGCTGCATTTTTCAGCCGAGCATTTGACCAAATCCGCATGGCTGCAATTTCCCAAGCAACCATAGGTTTGGTAGGCTCGCACGCAGGCGTAAGCATTGGGGAGGACGGCCCTTCGCAAATGGCACTGGAAGATCTTGCTATGGTGCGGGCGGTACATGGCAGCACCGTTCTTTATCCGTCGTGTGCGACTACCACCGTTCACCTAACCGCACAGATGGCTTCACAACCTGGCATTACGTATATGCGCACCACACGCGAGAAAACCCCAATATTGTACGGGCCGGACGAGTCGTTCCCCATTGGCGGGAGTAAAACCCTGCGGTCTAGCGCGAACGACAAGATTACCCTAATCGCTGCTGGCATAACTCTGCACGAGTGCCTTAAGGCGCACGATCTTCTTGCTGCAGAGGGAATTGCTGTTCGAGTAATCGATCTCTACTCCGTGAAACCTGTCGACACCGTAGCGATTCGCAAAGCGGCCTTGGAGACGAAGGCCCTTGTGACGGTGGAAGATCACTGGCAACAGGGCGGGCTTGGGGACGCCGTGTTAGAGGTCTTTAACGGCGAGGCGCACCCAACGCTGATGAGGATTGCCGTGACCGCAATGCCTGGATCTGGTAAGCCCGATGAACTACTAGAGGCCGCAGGTATTAGCGCAAACGCCATCGTCACCAAAGTTAAATCGATCGCTTAAGCTACTTATTGGAGCGAGGGGCATTGGGTAACATCTGACCCCGTGCCCCTTTTCAGGAGGTGGATTCCGTGGCCGAAATTGTAACATTGCCGCAGCTAGGCTCAACTATGGAGGAGGGCATTGTTGTTCGCTGGTTGAAGAGCATTGGTGACTTCGTAAAGGCTGGTGAACCTCTACTGGAGGTCGAGACCGACAAGGCTACAATAGAGGTAGAAGCTCCGGCGAGTGGTATCTTGAGTGAGCTACTGGCGAAGGAAGGCGAACTTGTTCCTGTACGGCAGCCAATCGCATTAATTGGTGAAGGCGCTTCAGCGGGTGTACTCAACCCACCACAGCATTCTGTCAGCACCGTCAGTGGAGCAGTAAATTCCGTTGCAGAGACGGTGGCGACGGATTCGGTTGCACATGATACAGACATTCCGGCGGTATCACCACGGGCGCGTCGACTGGCTGCTGCCAATAATGTGGACATCCAACAGCTTGTGGGCCGAGGCAGCGGACCCTACGGCCGAATACTGGAACGGGATGTAATGGCATTTATCGCCAGCCCAATCTCCACAGAAGAGACCGCCAAGCCACCACGTCTAACGCCTCTCGCAGCTCGAATTGCCGATGACCTAGGAGTCGCGCACAGCGATCTTGCTTTAGGGTTACCTGGCAGTAGAATTAGGTCTGTAGATGTGATGAATGCTGCACGGCAGAACGAGACATTATCGAACCCAGCGACTGCTGAGGCAGACGTGACTTACGACGTACAGGCCATGGGTAATTTGCAGAGGCGTGTGGCTGATAACGTCTCGCGTTCGGCCTTTACTGCACCTCATGTCACACTGACTCTGGCAGTCGACATGACCGAATGCATACGGTTGCGGACTCTTCTTCTTCCGGCAATTGAGGCCGCCTATAGAACTCGGCTGTCATTCACAGACATGATTGTAAAGGCGGTGGCTTTAGCATTGGTGGAGCATCCAAAACTCAATGCGTCACTCAATGGCACAGATTTGCGTATTCACCGCAAGGTTAACATTGGCGTGGCTGTTGCCTTGGATGATGGCCTTGTGGTACCAGTAATACATGATGCGGATACCAAGAGCCTGGGATTGATCTCGGGTACGCTAAAAAAGTTGGTGTCAGTGGCACGGGACAATCGGTTAACTCCGGATGATCTCTCCGGTGGTACCTTTGCAATCACTAATCTTGGCGCATTTGATATTGATCACTTCGATCCTATTATAGCGACAGGTCAGGCAGCTATTCTGGGTGTCTGCCGCATAGCAGAAACTCCCGTCGTGGTTAACGGTGCAGTGGTAGTGCGCTCTATGATGAACCTCTGCCTTTCGTTCGATCACCGCATTACCAACGGGGCTCCAGCAGCTAAATTTTTGCAAACCATCAAGCAGATTTTAGAAGCACCAGCACGCTTGGTCGTCTAGGCCCAAATGGCATGAACGAGGGAGCAATCTACCGTGAACTGTTCCCTCATTTGCGCGGGCGTAGGGCCTCTAATTAAGCCTACGTGTCATCCAGACTACTTTATCGGGTCCGGCAGTTACCGGGTGGGGCTGCTCGGATGTTATTAGGTAACCATGCCGTTCGTACAGAGCGATGTTTCGTTCCATAGATACTCTGGTGCCTAATCGCATCTCGGACAAGCCTGCCGCTGCCGCAATGATTTCCATATAATCAAGGATTGCCGATGCTATTCCTCGGCCCCTCATTGCGGGTAAAACAGACAGTCGGCCAATATACAGGTGATCTGGTCGTAAACGGAAGAGTGCGGAGCCTACGGGAATACCGTCTACATAGGCTAGAACGCCGCCGCCCTCAGCCATCTGTTCTGTTAGTTCATCGAGCGTAATTGTAACTGCGGCAGAAGGAGGGTTTAGCTTTCCATCATATTCTGCGAATGCGCAGCGGGTAATTTCGTGCATGCACGGGAACTGATGAGGCTGAGCTATCGCAATGGTCGCCATACCCGCAGGTTTTAAAATAGGTACATCCACAGGAGAAATGCCTCTTAAACAGGAGCGGAGGGTTTCACGTAGATTGCCTTTTTGTGCGTCGTCGCTCATAGTAGCCTATATTACATACAGTACATAGAATTGCTTAGGAAGTTTAATTATACACCAAAATTACATCCACTAGATTTGAATCCCCGAAAAGCAAAGACCTTTCGCTTCCTGCCAGATCATATTGCCAATTTTGCGATAGCGTGATCTGGCAGGCCTACCGGTTAATATTACTTGGTTGCCCTTAATTCGTGGAAGAAACCATGCTGCTCCTAACTGGGTTCAGCTGCCCTCATTGCACTTAGTTCAGCCTTTGCTTTCAATCCTTCAGCTTCCAGGTGTTTCATCCAACCCTTCCTGTATGGGGTTAGGGCATTGACTATTGTTTCAGCAATGGCCAGGTTTCTAAACCATTTGTGGTTTGACGGTACGATGTACCACGGTGCATGTGGTGCGGCAGTTTCGTTTAGCGCGTCTTGATAAGCTTTTTGGTATTTGTCCCAATACTCTCGTTCGTGCCAGTCACCTACTGAAAGTTTCCAGCTTTTGGTAGGATCCTGCTCTCGTTCGAGCAACCGACCCTTTTGTTCATCCTTGCTAATATGAATAAAAAACTTAAGTATGACGGTATTGGAATCTGCCAACAAGTGCTCGAAATTACGAATGTGCTGGTAGCGGCTTTTCCAGACCTTCGGCGCTACAAGTTGATGTACACGAGTAACCAGGACGTCTTCGTAGTGCGACCGATTGAAAATATTGACGCAGCCAAGCTGTGGTGTATGTTGATGAATGCGCCACAAGAAATCATGACCTGCCTCCAGTGGGGTAGGTACTTTGAAGGAGGCGACTTTGCAGCTTTGGGGATTGAGGCCGGTCATTACATGACCAATTGCACCATCTTTCCCTGCAGTATCAAGACCCTGAAGCACCACGAGTACCGCGGTTTCCTGTGCTGCATACATGAGTGTTTGCAACTCCCGCATTTCGGCAAGCAGTTTATCGGCCCTGGCTATTGCATCGGCCTCAATTAAACCGTTGTGGTAATCGGGATCGTGGTCAGCCAGTTTAATCGGCTTTTTGCCATCAAGAGCCTTAATGAGCGGCATGGTCTTCTCTCCTATGGTGTTGGGAACTAGTGCTAGTACAGGTTGAACAGACGGGCAAGCGCTTTAGCCACCCCGTCCTCGTCGCACGTTTCTGTTATTTCATCTGCAATTTGCTGAACTTCTGGTTTGGCATTGGCCACGGCCACCGACCGACCTGCCCATTGGAGCATGGGGATATCGTTCCAACTGTCTCCGAATGCAATGGTATCCTGTCGGGCGATAGAAAGTGAGTCTGCCAATTTCGCAAGTGCAATGCCCTTGTTGGCGTCTATCGGTAGAAATTCCAGGTATTCCGCGTTGCTTCTCATTACGGTGATTTGCCCGTTAAAGCGCTTTTTCATCTCGGGCAGCAGCTTCTCAATGGTATCTGGAGCATCCACAATGATCAGTTTGGTGGGTCGCTCACCCCGCAGTCTTAGATCAAAGTCATCTATCACTTCGTAGGGCGCGCCTGTCCGCTGTTGGTACAGTTCCATCCACTTGTTTCTGGTAGCAGAGTAGATATGGTCGTGGAGGTAGAAGTTCAATTGCATACCGCGGCTTTTTGCAAAATCCATCACTTCTGCCGCAATTGCAGCAGGAACATTTTTTTCTTCCAAGATTTCACCGGATATCGGGCTTCTCACCATCGCACCGTTGTAGCATATGATCGGGCTGGTGATACCCAGTGCTCGAGCCGCAGGTAGAGTTGTTTCAAACATCCTACCGGACGCAATAACTACGGTGATGTTCTGCTGCATTGTTAATTCCACCGTTTTGCGTGTGAATTCAGAGACTTCATGTCTGCTGTTCAGTAATGTGTCATCCAAATCGATGGCGCAAAGTTTGTAACTGGTAGTCAAAAGTACTTCCTTCGTAGATGTTAATTCTAAGTGCGCTTCGCCGGAGCGTTGCCCTAAATCGATGGCACAACCTGTAGCCCCTTTTAACAGCAATGAACCATCCTCTTCGAATACCGAAGCGGGTCGTACCAGAGTCAATATATCGGTGACATTGGCACCCAATGCCTTTGCAATTGCCACGGCATCCCGTTGTAAAGGATGGCGACTTGATGAGATTATGGCATGCAATAGGGGGATGTGGTCGGCACGATGCAGTCGAAGCAACCCGTAGATCACGGCAGCCTGTGCGTTAAGATCGCCAGAACCCACTGCCTTGACGAACAAGGGCTGCACTCGGTTTGGCTCTATGCATAGCAAGGTCTCGACAGCTGCAATGCGCAACGACAGTGGTCCATTCGCATTTATTGACTCAATATTTACTGGTGGGCTAGGAATGCTGGGCTGGTAGCTAATCAGCCCGCGCCACAGGGCCCATTCTGCTGGTTCATCCGCAGGCGTGCACAGTATGCGAAGCCACTGTTCATCACTGAAGCTAATCGCGTTCACTTTGAGTGAACAGACAGAATTCGTTGCAAGCGCGTATGCCCAATCGGCACAACCAGGGGTTTGGTCAATTCGGTCGAGCGCTTCAACCAGCGTAAGTCGGCGGCGGTTATCCGGGATGGTTTTGAGCGCTGCAGCGAGAGGCTGTTCATACCACCTTACCATATACTCATCGGCACATAGAGCAAGAATTGCGTAGGTGCCTCGAACAGCATCAATCGTAAACAGAACGCATGCAGCCTCAATAGATAGCCTCGATCTGTTACGGAATACAAGTTCCGTAAGGACGGGGTCTGCGGCGCTTGGATCCTCTAAAAGCAGCTGACGAGACGAAGTCCGTACGTGCGGATCGGGATCTAAAAGATCCCTCGCGGCTAATCGCAACCTTCTGGACCTTTTGGCACCCTGTAGCACTGCCTGCAAATAGGAGTTTGACATATCGGTACGTATCCCAGCCACACGATAAGTTGGCGGCGATATTGCTCACTTATAATGGATTCCTAGAAGGCGCAATTGGTTCCGGCAGTCGTTCAACCAAAAGTATCCAAGTTTGTTTTTCAATCTAATTCTCTCTAAGTGAAGTTTAACACAATTGCATCTGCAATTCACCAGGCCAAACTGGGAATGAGATGACAGATCGCTTAAAGTCCACAAATCCACTGAAGTAGAAGCGTCATGCCAACCATGAGTCGGCCGACGGACGGGATGTACACAACAATCGTAATACTGCTTATTAAGTGTCGCATGATGTCATATCAATCACGTTGTGCAATGGTAAAAAGACTAAGTGCATATTTGGTGCCGGTACTTAGCCTCAAAACCCAACGTTGGGCAATGTGTAGTATCATCTCTGTGAGGTGAAATACTTGTGTAAGGTCATTGGGAGCTAAGGTGGATGGGGCAGGTGAACCGTTACTACTACCTGACAATGGTGAGAATAATGCCAAAAACGGCATCCTGGCTTTGCACGCAATTGCAATTGTGTGGCTGTTTGGCACTTAATCTTCACGAAACACCGGTCTTTACCAATGCCCAAGTGACCGATCAGAACTGCGCAATTAAAACAGGATATCTTTGGAGGATTTGACGTTGAAACAGCACCGCGGGGTTGTGTATGGCGCAAACGGCGTAATTGCAGCATCCCAGCCATTGGCAGTCAGTGCCGGGCTCAAATTGTTGATGGAGGGCGGTTCATTTGCAGACGCAGCACTTGCAGCGTCCGCGGTACTCTGTGTTACTGAACCGCACAATAGTCACCTGGGTGGGGATGGGTTTGCACTTGTTTACGAGGCACGTACGGGATCCGTCACAGCTCTCAACGGTGCTGGAAAGGCGCCTATAGCGGCAACACGCGAGGCGCTATGTAATGGAATTCCCACGCGCGGAACAGCCGCAGCAGCGATTCCTGGCCTACCGCATTTTTGGTGTGTAATGCACGATCGCTGGGGGCGTCTAAGCCGCGAACGTTGCCTGAGTACAGCGATTCAGTATGCTCGGCACGGGTATCCCGCGGGTAAGCGAACTGCTGGGGCTTTTGCAGGAAGTGGCGAATTGTGGCGCGAATTTCCAGAAACGCTCTCCACGCTTACAGGCAGTGACGAGCTGCCTAATGCCGGCGACATATTGCAGCAGCCGGATCTTGCCGACACGCTTGAATCAATCTCCGTGCAGGGCTCTGATGGATTCTACCGAGGATCCGTTGCGCGGGCCATTGCCGAGGCATGCGCTGATACTGGTGGATACATCAGCCTGGAAGACCTTGCAAACCACACTACATTGGTTTTAAAGCCGCTTACAACGCGCTACCGTGATGTCGTTATCCACGGACAACCGCCTTCGTCCCAGGGTCACATACTGCTACAGGAGTTGAATATCCTTGAGCACTTTGATGTGAAGGCCATGGGACATAATAGTGCTGACCTAATACACGCCATGGTTGAGGCCAAGAAGTTAGCGTTTGCGGATCGATGGAAGTATTTAGGGGATCCCGATTTTGTAGATGTTCCTATAGAGTTTTTGCTGTCTAAAGACTATGCCCGCCAACGAGCGAACACGATTGACATGCATAACGCTGCGGGTTCAGCTGCAGGCGGTGAGGTACCGCACGATACAACATATTTCTGCGTTGCAGATAAGGAAGGCAATGCAGTGAGCTTCATACAGAGTGTGTTCTGGGGGTACGGTAGTGGCGCAATAATCCCAGGTACTGGTGTGCTTCTAAATAATAGAATGACCAGTTTTTCATTAGATCCGCAGCATCCCAATTCCTTAGTTCCTGGTAAGCGGCCCGTTCACACTTTAAATACCTGGCTTATCACGCGGGAGATTGATGGTTATCAGGCGCTTGAGGCGGTTGGAGGTACGCCAGGCGCAGATTACCAGGTACAGACCAATTTACAAATGATAAGCAATATTGTGGACTTTGGCATGAACCCGCAGGAGGCAATAGAAGCGCCGCGTTGGCAGCATGGCGAGGGTGTTCGTGTGGACGGGAAAGATGAGGAGCTAGCGATTGAGGATAGAGTAGACACGGATGTGGTGAAGAGCCTGCAGGAAAGGGGACACCACATCCATCTGCTGCCGTCCTACGGGCACGGCAGTACTGTGCAGTGTATTATTCGGCCGCAGGGCAGCCAATGTTACACGGCTGGTTCAGATTTGAGGGCAGATGGCCATGCTGCCGGCTTTTAGCTTGAGCGGGACTAACCTAAGCTTTCATAGGAACGTTTTGTAGGTACGATCGTCGTAAGGTTGGATAATGCTACCATTATTTTATTGTGGGTGTTTCCAATCACGCCACTCTTTCATGCAGGTTTCATGTTAGAGTGCGAAACTGATGGGTGCATGTACTAGTATCCACTGGTGCATGGCAATTTCAACAGGAGTACGACGTTTATGAACAGAAAGAACCGGCACTATTTGCCAACGTTGACAGCAGTGTGTGCTGTTACATTGGCACTTTGTGGTGCCACGGCACATGCACAGGGACCAGGTGGCCGAGGAATGGGCGGTCGCATGATGGGCGGACCCATGATGGGCGGGCCAATGATGGGTGGTTCGGCGGTAACCCTTCCCATTTCAGTGTTGAAATCCGGTTTAGGCCTAACTGAATCGCAAACAACAAAAATTGAGGAAATTCAGAAATCGTTCCGCACCGAGCGTCAGAGTATGTTTGGCGGCATGGGACGCGGCCGAAGGGGCGGCCCGGGCGGCCCACCTCCCGGCGGACCTGGGGGGCCCCCTCCTGGTGGACCACCGCCTATGATGATGCAGAACATGATGAAAATGCGTACTGCGATGCAGCAAGACGAGGCGAAGATCGTCGCTGTTCTCGACTCGTCGCAGAAGAGCAAATTGCCGCGGCTGTTGAATGTGGCTTCTGCACTAGACATGGCTGGCGTAGGTGCTGGAGTGTATCCTGAGCTTCATCTTTCTGCATCTCAAGAGGCAAAGCTATCGGCCATCGCTGTTGAGAGCCGCAAGAAGATGCAATCGGAGATGATGGCAGCTATGCAAAACCATGACTTCCAACAGATGCGAACAAACATGCAGAACATGCGGGCTCAGAATCGCACCTCTGTTTTCGCCGCTCTTACGGCAAACCAGCGCAGTGCAGCTACAGCGTACGAGAATGCCCATCCTATGCGAAGAGGGCCAGGAATGATGGGTGGCCCTCCCGGTCCACCTCAATAAGTCAAACGGCTGCGGTCAGGCTCTTAATGATTGGGACCAATGGATTGGTGAAATTCGTGGTCGGTTAGCCCTTATTCAGGCTGCCGACCACGTTTGCGAATAGCCGCCGTAATGTTAGCACCTCTGTACCGTCATTGCTGTTCTCAAACAGAACTCGGTTGGTAAGTAACACTGCGACTGTATTGCTACTTGGATCGATGAGCAGCATCGTTCCTGTGAATCCCGTATGACCAAACGTCTCCTCCGACAGTAGATCTGCTCTGGGGAGATATCCGTTTGGTGATGCGAACCACCCAATTGTATGAGCCGGCAACGGGGGAGTAGTTTGGCGTCTGGCTGCCAATCGCGCAGCTGCAGGACATAGTATGTGGCCTACTCGGCCAGGGCTGGAGTTTAGCGAATGCAGTAGCGCATTACCGAGCAAGGCAAGGTCTGGTGCCGTTGTGAACATCCCAGCGTGACCGGCTACCCCTCCAAGGCCTCTCGCGTTAGGATCGTGGACTTTGCCTAACTGTGCAGTCGTCGCTGCTATACGGCTGTGGAACTGCTGCTGTGGATTATACATGGAATCGTTCATGCCTAGGGGAACAAATATTTTATCGTGTGCCAACTGGTGAAGTGGAGTATCGCTCAATCGCATAATCACGTTGCCTAGGAGCATATATCCCAGGTCGCTATAGCAGTACTGGGTACCGGGTTCCGCCTCCAAAGGAGTAGCGAGCAGCGCCTTAAGGGGGCTCGCTGCATGGTGAACTGCTTTCCAGGCTGGCAGGCCGCTGGTGTGGGTTGCCAGCTGACGAAGCGTTACCCGGGCTGCAGGTGTTTCAGCCGCTTCGGGTAACAGTGCCATAAGCGGCTGTTCAAGATGGAGACGGCCTTGTTCTACAAGTTGGAGTAGGAGTATTGCAGTGATCGGCTTTGTGATAGATGCAGCGTCGAAAATCGTGGATAGTGTTGTAAGCGGTGCGGCGGAGTCATCGTAAAGGGTACCTACTGCGTGACTAAATACTGTGTCATATTCCCGAGTTACGAGTCCAACTGCCGCGGAATATAGTCCGCGTTCAACACCGCTGGTCATTAGTTCTTTCAATACATTTTCACCACTATTTACAGTGCCGCCAAATCCGCCTTTCAGTACCATCATTTGGTCTCCATCACTTCTTACTGCACACTATTTTGCTGTTTGTACACACCGGGTAGCAGGATTGCGTTGTGATCCACCGTACAAATTATGGGACGTTTCGCGCTGGATGTGGAACATTATCTTACAGCAACGACGCCTACGCTTGCCTAACGCCACAAGGAATGTGAACAACCCGTACTCCAGGAGTGGAATGAAATGCCGCGCGATCTGCCCGTATGTAATGGCAACCTGTTGGTTGCCTTCGACGACCGTTATAACCTTCGTGAATTATACTACCCCTATGTCGGCCAGTACAACCATACTATGGGCTATCCTTGCCGCTTTGGAGTATGGTGTGACGGAAGAATGACCTGGGTTTCTGATGATGGCTGGGATCGGAGCCTAAAGTATGAAGATGATACGCTGGTCACCTGCGTGGAACTTGTTCATCACGAACTTGGATTGAAGCTTACCTGTCACGATTGCGTAGACTGCAGCAGTGATGTCTACCTTAGAAAAATAATCGTTGAGAACCTGAAGGATGGCGAGCGGGATGTTCGACTTTTCTGGCACCTGGATCTTAATATCGCTGGATCACGTGAGGGTGACACCGCGTACTATGATCCGCGTCAGAAGGCGCTAATTCACTATAAGGGCCGGCATTGGATACTCATTAGCGGTGCGAATGAGCGAGATTGGGGTCTTTCTAGCTACGCGGTTGGAATAATTGGTCACCATAAGGCACAAGGTACGTGGCGCGATGCAGAAGACGGATCATTGTCACGAAATCCCATCTCGCAAGGCACGGTTGACTCGGTTGGACGTGTCATGGTGCGCGTGAAGGATAAGGCAGTCGCGTATTATTGGATTTGCACTGGAAGCGACATGGCGGAGGTCACTGCTCTTGACCAGAACATTCGCTCGGTTGGCCCAGAAACTATTCTGCGCCGCGTTAGGACGTACTGGAAGTTTTGGGTTACCAAGGGAGATAACCCCACAGACTTGCCTGCGGATGTTGTTAAGTTCTATCACAGAAGCCTGCTTGTACTACGCACGCA
>DAIDKH010000021.1 GCA_027450145.1 Chthonomonadaceae bacterium
CAGCAACTGGTACGCCTACTGCGACAACAACCCGCTTGTGCGCGTTGACCCAACGGGACTAATTCCTTTCTGGAAGGAAATTGTCGAGGGAGCAAAGGACGTCGCCCGTGATATAAGCATTGATAAGATTAAGGATGGAGTCAATAAAATGTGGCGGAGGATCACGAAGAGTAAAGACGACGTTGAAAAATCCATAGAGAAAGGCGACGACGACATTCGCCAGGACATTGATAATATTCGCCAGGACATTAATGATCTTCGTCAGGAAATCCAACAGCAGTTGTATGAGATGGAGCAACGGATAATAGACTACATCGGAAAGCAGGGGGGGAACGCAACTGGGGGCAGCGGCACGACTGATCCGCCGCCACCGTCCGAACAGGACGGTGTACCAGAAGGTTTTATAGGCCCGAACGGACAGATCATAGGGGGCGACGGAACCGTGGAAATACCAATAGATCTCTGATAAGTGCTACCAATGACGCGACCGGTCACTAATGTTGCGACCGGTCGCGTCAACTATTCTAGTGAATGGCGGTGGCACCTTCACCCGCGGGGTAACGTCCATCGTTCAACCCGGCGGTTCGGTTGTAAACTACGCGTACAACGGTGATGACCAGCGCGTGGGTCAAGGTGGCGGCGGCGCGCTTACCGGTGAGCTGTACGCGGGGGCTTCGGCAGGCAGCACCGGCGACGCCTTTTCAGTTTTCGGGCGCCAGCGACTACGGCCGCCGTGCCGTTCCTAGTTACCGCACATCAATTAGCGTGACCAGTTGTTTGAAGCTCTTTCCTTAAGCCAGTGAGCTGTTTACACGCTGCGTGACCTACTACAGTTGGACGAGTCTTACACGTACACACTCTTCGGGCGGGTTTTTTGTTTGTGGTAGTGCTGAACGGCAGGCACAGATGATACGCCAATCTACAATGTGCGTAAATTGCAATGGTTTTCTAAACCGATTGTTATAATTTTTTGAAAGATTAGCTGCGTGAAAATGATATTTGCTTGGATTCGATAACGGTTACGATAACACCTCATTGATAAAATGTGATTTGCAGATCATCAGTGCACCAGGAACTGGTTCCATATCAACAAATATACACCAGGCTCACTAGCATCGTTCTTTTATGAGGGCGCACTGTTGACTGCAATGAAGCAGTGAACATACGAGGAGGTTA
Organism: Chthonomonadaceae bacterium; assembly: GCA_027450145.1. Taxonomy (GTDB): domain Bacteria; phylum Armatimonadota; class Chthonomonadetes; order Chthonomonadales; family Chthonomonadaceae; genus JAJZFK01. The sequence goes on from DAIDKH010000021.1 coordinate 1,177, forward strand.
TGATGACAACTCCATTTTTGCGAGCACCCATTTTAGCTGTCTTGTTTTCTGTAGCCGCTGCAGTAGGGCCAGCCACCGGACTAGCTGAAGCTCAGACCTCAGCGTGGACAGGTACCTCGGGTGATGGCCTGTTTACGACAGCCGGGAATTGGAATCCCTCCACTGTCCCAGGCGCGTCGTCTGATGTGGTGGACACAATTGGCGGCAACATCAATCTTAATGCCAATGGCAATCCGTTCACCATTGCAAGTCTCTCTACAGGCACCACGGATACCGTGAACACCACCAACGGCTCATTTAACGTCATTAACGGCGCGCAGCTTAATGTGGCAGGAGACATTTCTGTCCTCAGTAGTGATCAATTGACCGTAGTCGGCGGCAGCAACGCATTCCCGCCTGTTGGGAGCGAACTGATTCAACAGGGAGGAACTCTAACGGTCGGCTCGCTTGCGGGCGACAATGCCGCATTGTACGTGGCAAGCAACCGTGGTACAGCAGGCACATTTACCTCCAATGCTTCTACCGTGAATATTGCAACGTATGGGAGTCAGCTCTACGCCAATAATGCCACAGTAAACCTAGACCCGAGTAACGCGAACAGCGTTCTGAACAACAGCGGCAATCTGTTTTCCGAAAACATGGCAATCCTTAATGTCGATTCTGGAATTGTTAACAACTCATCAATCGGAACGATAGCGGCGACGAATCAGTACCTGGGCTACGGGACTTTCATAAATGGCAACACCTTGAACAACGCAGGAACAATGTACAGCGATGGAGGTACTTCGAATCTCCCAACAATTCTCTCGATCTACGACAAAACGGTCAACAACACCGGATTCATTTTCGCTGGAGATGTGGGCGGGCCTGTGATAAATGATGCCACGGTAAATATTGGTACTACAAATTTCAACAACGTTCAGGATACAAATACCGGTGCTATTGGCTTGGTTTCAGCTCAATTTGGCTCGCAGTTAAATCTTACTACTACGAACCTTACCAACAATGCCGGCATTGATTCGAGCAACGACTCCAAGGGCGTCTATTATGGCACGACTGTAAACCTAAACGTCTCGGGAAGTCTCCAGAATGGAGCAGCGGGTTCGATCGATACTTCCTATGGCGGGCAGCTAACCATCGATGGCGGTGGAACTGGTACCCTAAACAACGCTGGCGATATGGTCGCTGCCAACTTCGGAGCAATGCACAGCGCCACTATTACGGTTGAAAACCTTTCAAGTCCTGTGGTTAATACCGGCTCGTTGGAGGCACTTACGGGAGGTGATATCCAGATAAACGGTGACCTTACCCAGTCCTCGGGCCTCACCAAGGTGGACGGACAGATGGAAGTAACGGGTACCTTCCGGCTTGAGGGCGGTGTACTAAACGGGACAAATGGAACACTTACAGCGAATGTTGTTCAAACGGGTGGAGTTTGGAACCCTGGCGAGGATCCGTCTTCTTTCAACCTGGTTGGTAGCTATACCCAGAATGTAGGCGGAATACTCCAGATGGACATCGCGAGCAGTACGAGCTTCGATACACTCAATGTTTCCAATGGGGTCACCCTAAACGGTGGCACTCTCAACCTGGATTTCTTAAGCGGCTATATCCCGACTCCCGGAACCTCCTGGCACTTTCTAACGGCCGGATCAGGAACGATGGGGAACTTTGGCAGCGTTACAAGCAATCTGACAGGCAAAAGTTTTCTGTTTGATCCCGCTACAGGCATGGTATCTCTAGGTGGTGCGCCTCCTGTCCCCGAGACTGGCACCGCAACTGGCCTGATTACACTTGTTGGCGCTTCATTGCTGGGTATGTTACCGAGTCGGCGGCGAACTAAGGTCACAGGGTGAAAGCGATTTGAGAGTGTTTGATCAGCAATTATAACGGCCCCACAAAAAACCTTACTCAAAGGTGAACAGGATTTCCTGGTCACCATTCCGAGACGCGGCACGGCGATACCGGAAGATCGCCGCGCCGCTCGTCATTTTAAGTAGACGCAATGATTATAGACAGTGTTAGGTATCTGTCCTACCGTGAGATGAGTGCAACCGCAGAAGCCTCAATACCCTCGCGCCTGCCTACAAATCCCAGCTGCTCGGAGGTCGTTGCCTTCACACTTACCTGGGAGGGTTCGATGTTTAGACAGTCGGCGATCGCCGCTTGAATTGCGCTTCTGTGGGGGAGTACACGTGGAGCTTCGGCGATAACTGTGGCGTCTATGTTACTAACTGTCCAATTATCCGCTGCTAGTCTTCTGCCTACCTCTTCGAGAAGCTTGAGACTTGAGATGTTTTTATAAGCGTTATCTGTGTTGGGGAATAACATGCCAATATCCCCTATAGAGGCAGCGCCCAACAGTGCATCACACACCGCGTGCAACAGCACGTCAGCATCCGAATGTCCGGCTAATCCTCGATCATGCTCAATCTGTACACCACCTAGCCATAGTTTGCGGCCCTCCTCTGGTGCTGCAAAGGCATGGACATCATAGCCGAAACCTGTACGAAAGGTGGGGTTAGGGCTGTTCGCCCGCAGAAGCATCTCTGCCATTGCAACGTCCTCCTGCCGGGTTATCTTCACATTGAACGGGTCACCCTTTACCACGGTAACCGGGATCTGGGCGGCCTCGAGAAGCGAGGCCTCGTCAGTGGGCTCCATAGTGCCAAAGGGAAACTTGCGATAGGCATCAAGCAGAAGCTCTCGTCGAGCACCTTGCGGTGTTTGAACGGTAGTAAGATTGTTCGCTGTTCCCTCGGCCATGGCCATTGTTCGTTCCACGGTGCATATCACGGTTCCGGTGTTATCCACTCGTTTAACTGTATCGGAAACAGCAGTTCCTGGTACGGCGGCGCCATGCTCCGTTGCGCCTTTCAGCACATTGTCAATCACCTGCTTACTCACCAGTGGACGGGCGGCATCGTGAACCAATACGATTTCAACATCCTCTGGAAGTGCTTTAAGGCCCAACAACACAGAGTCACACCTTGTATCACCGCCTGCAACTACATTTATCACCTTGTTGAAAGGCTTCATTGTAGCAGTTACAGCCTCAACCTCGCCAGGAGAGGCAGCGATAACGATAACGGTGACCTCGGGATGCGAATTAAAGGCTGCCACCGATCTGTAAAGGAGTGACAGCCCATCTAATTCGGTCCATATTTTGTTGAAACCAGCGTTAAATCTTTTTGCCTGCCCTGCCGCGGGAATAATCACCCCTACGCGCTGCTGATGCAGGTTGTCCATCAAAGCGCGGTTGCTGGTTTCGCGCGGATCCGTTGTCACTACCGTAGGCCTCCTCATCTGTGCTCGATCGGGCGAAAATCATCTTACCCTGTGCTGTCTGCAAGACACTGGTTACCACAACGCGCTGCGTAGTATTCATAAACCGCGCGCCGTCTTCCACAACAATCATGGTGCCGTCATCCAGGTACGCAACACCCTGTTCGGGATCTTTTCCTTCGCGCACAATGCCCACCATCATTGTTTCGCCAGGCAGTACAACCGGTTTTAGCGCATTTGCAAGCTCGTTTACATTAAGCACCTGCACACCTTGCAGGGCAGCAACCTTGTTTAGATTGAAGTCGTTCGTAACAATTATGCCATCTAAAGCTCGAGCGAGTTTCACAAGCTTGGTGTCTACCTCATCATTCACGGCACTCTTGTCCAGTGATTTATCCCAGGTACGCACTACGAGCGGTAGTTCCTTCTGCATGGTGTTGAGGATGTCGAGACCGCGTCGCCCTCTTGCTCGCTTAAGACCGTCGGCCGAATCGGCAATGTGCTGCAACTCCTCAAGCACAAAGCCCGGAATGTAGAGGGTTCCCTCCAGAAATCCCGTCCTGCACACGTCGGCTATGCGCCCGTCTATGATGACATTTGTGTCCAATATCTTGCAGTTTAGAGTGGGATTCTCTTCAACTTCCTCGGTTTTAACCGGACCCCAAATCGGTATCTCGTTCTTCATTCCCAGCGTTGCTCTAACACCCAGGTAAATGAAGGCTACACTCAACAAGATGCTGAGAGTGATGCCGGGCCAGCCCGCCCGCGAGAGGAAGACGATGAACACAAGAGAGATTAGCGCGCCAATAATCGTACCAAGAATGACGGCTATCTTGTCGCGCGATGACATCTGGTCGAGTGCATTCCCTGCCTCTACCAGTTTTTGCGCGGAAACCTGTCCAATAATGCTGCCTAGAAGCAGGCCAATAACGCAGAACGCAAGCACCAGGTAGTACATGTATGCTGGTAGTGCGTGCTGCATATCCTTAAACGGAGTAAGGAAAACAGGTACGGATTTAGAAGTTATAAAGTACTCTCGAAGCGCCAAACCCAGAAACAGACCAATTAGACCCATGCCCAAGGTAACTATAATGCTGAAGACAGGCTTAAATCCCCGTTGAAAGAATCGCATAATAATCAAAACACTCCAGATTTTTCTATCACGAAGGCCCATCTTGGGTCGCAACAACGTTTTAGACGTGGTTTCTTACGCGTCGTTGCAGGGAATTAGCGAAGAGCAGGAAACTTCTTTTTGCAAGGACCCTCATCCCTCTATACCGTCTAAGTATACCCCGCCGGTTCACGGCGCCCCAGGAAAACTACCGGTGCGGGTAAACACCAGCTGCGGTTTATTGAGTGGATGAAAATCCCTGTGGTCAAAGCGGGGCACGTGATGCAATTCATGCAGTGGGTATATCCATCTAGCGGGCTTAAGAAAGTCAAAATTTAGAACAAACCCCCTGGCTCCTATTTGATTAGGAGCCAGGGGGCAATATTGGCTGGCCTTTTTTGAGGGTTGTCGGAAAACGGTTCAGCGGGTTCCCAGCAACAGGTCAATTGTCAGTTGGTCAAGCCGCTCATAGCTGTACCCCCTTCGACCGAGCTGTTCGCGGTTGAAATCGGCCGATGCGATACGTTGTTGGCTCGCAGCGGAATACTTGGCGACTGCCTCAGTGTAGCCCTCTGCATCGGAGTGAACGTCCTTTAGAATCGCCTGTATTTCGGCATCTTCATTGAACTGCCGCGCTTTCTCCTTCAAGATAAGGTAGGTGCGCATACAGCCCCTTGCAAAATCCCATACGCCTTCCTCGTCTTCGGTGCGGTAAGCATGGGCGTCAAAGTGCCTGCTGCCTGTGTAACCGCTGTCTTCCAGCAGCTTCACGAGGAAGAAGTTTGCTTTAATATCTTCAGCACCAAAGCGATAGTCCTGGTCGTATCGGCCAGGTTTCTGACCGTTCAGGTCGATGTGGAATAGCTTACCGGCATCCAGCGCCTGAGCGACCGCATGCACGAAGTTAAGGCCAGACATCGTCTCGTGAGCGTATTCAGGATTCACGCCGAATTTCTCGGGCTTGTCGAGAGTGGAAATAAAACCAATGGCGCTGCCAACAGTGGGCAAATAGATATCACCGCGGGGTTCGTTGGGTTTGGGCTCCAGCGCAAACTTGAAATTGTAGCCCTTTACGGCGTCGTACTCCGCAAGGTAGTTTAGGCATTCGCGGTAGCGCTTGATGCCGTCACGTGCATCCTTGCTTGCATCAGTCTCTACACCTTCGCGTCCACCCCAAAATACATACACTTTTGCGCCAAGCTCTGCGCCTAAATCCATAGCGCTCATGGTCTTTTGCAGCGCATAGGCGCGCACCTTGGGATCGCTGCTGGTGAATGCGCCATCCTTAAAAGCCGGATCGTAGAACAGGTTCGTAGTCGCCATTGGAACGACCACACCACTATCCGCCAGCGCCTTCTTAAAATCGTTTACGATGCGATCACGCTCGGCGGGAGTGGCGTCTATGGGTACAAGGTCGTTATCGTGAAGGTTAACACCGTAGGCTCCCAACTCGCCCAGTTTGGTAACAATACGTGTAGGCGCTATGGTATCGCGTACCGAGGTGCCGAACGGGTCGCGGCCAATGTTGCCAACGGTCCACAGTCCGAAGGTAAACAGGTCGCTCTTTTTGGGTTGATACTGGCTCATTAAACAGGTCTCCATTGGCAGCTAATTTAAGGCATTTCTCGCCACTGTGCTAAATATACACCAAACACCACCGTAATTCCTGCCCGGCAAACCGCTTTAGGAGATAATTTTTACGTTTCGTTAGAAAATAAGACCAACGGAAATTGAATGGATGCACGAAAAACACCCTGGCATCAATTGCATAATGGTTACACTGTGTTTTAATGCAGTTGTATCGGCTAGAGAGGTAGAGCGAAGGGCCGTGATGGGAACATGGAGTCCTGTGAGCCTGTCTTGAGGTCAATTACCATTTGCATGTATGCCAGAGAGCGGGCGCTCTACGCTCTCTGGACACGTAGCTCGTTGGGGCCTACTCGGCTTTGCGTATAAGCTGCAGGTCTAAGGTAAGTTCTACGTCATCACCCAATACCAGGCCGCCGTTCTCTAGCGTGCTGTTAAAGTGAACGCCAAAGTCTGAACGCTTTATCTGCCCGGTGGCCGTTGCTCCAACCCGCAGATTACCCCACGGATCCTTTACCTCACTGCTGGTTTCGTGAACGGTTAGTTGCACTCGCTTCGTTACCCCGTGGAATGTTAAGTCACCCTCCACGATTATGTTGTCGTTAAGTCCCATGCGAGCTGAAGAGGAAGTAAAGTTGATCACCGGGTATTTTGTGGTATCCAGTATATCAGGGCTCTTTACGTGCTCGTCCCGCTGGGCATGGCCGGTAGTAATCGAGTCTGCATTGATCACCGCGGTGACCTGCGTCTGTGTCGGCTCGGCTTCATTCCAGTTGACGGTGCCGTTCACCTCGCTGAACTCTCCGCGAGACCACGCAATCATAAAGTGCCGTATTGCAAACCGTACAGAGCTTGCTACCGGGTCAATGGTATACGTTAGGCTGGTGGATGATGCTGTCATTTGTTCCTCCGGAAATTAAGTCACCGCTTGCAATAGTACAGGGCAGTGGTATTTCATTTTACGTGAATTATCGTGTGTTTCTCCTCGGGATCACGAGGTAAAACTGCCGAAGATTGAGCATTGTTACGCCTCTAGCCAATCACATCCGTTCCCGTATGAGCCGTTCGCTGGCGCTGCTACTAACAGGCCGTTCCCTGCGGTGCAACCGGTAAGCGTTTGTGTTTGGGCTATCACTCCTTTTGAAGAGTACTTCGTTGCTGATGCGCAATGAACGTTGGCTGTAATATTGCATCATACATTTCGTCCTCAGCACTTTTGAGTGTCATAATAAACTATCGCCTTCTAATCGCGGCTAATCTGGCAGGAGTTGCCTAGTTGAACGTAACGGTAAAGTCGGCGCAAGTCGCCTATTTCAAACAGCATGGGTACCTCGCATTACCGCTTTTTTGGACAGCCAACGAGATTATGGCGATGCGGCATGAACTTGTCCGCTTGCAACTGGCAGGTCTGCTCACCAACGTTGCCACTAGCGGCGATGGTATTACAGCGTCTCCCACCCATCAAAACTTGCAACTCTGCCCTATGAGCCCACATAGCGGGCTGTTTCGTGCAATGCCATTTGCACCAAAGGTTGTAAACCTGGTGCGTGCTCTCATCGGCGATCCTGCAGTATTGCACCTTGATCAAGTATTTCTAAAACCTGGGCGTACCGGTACGGCAACGAACTGGCACCAGGACAACGCTTATTTCCACATCGACGATCCATTGAAGGGGATTGCGATTTGGACCGCAGTACATGACGCTGATCTTGCCAATGGAACCATTCATGTGATACCGGATGCGTTCCGTGAGCAGCTTGAGCATTCCAGAGACCCAGACAGCAATCACCACATTCGGTGCTATCCCGATGAGGAAAAGGCGCTACCGCTAGTACTTCCTGCAGGAGGAATCGCCGTCTTTTGCTATGGCACGCCGCATCGCACCGGCCCAAATATTACAGATAAGGACAGGGCGGGTGTTGCACTGCACTTCTATAACGGTGATTGCACGGTCTCAGGAGGGTTTTCTGGGGATAATCCGCTTTACGTTTCTGGACCATACGCCGACAATGGGACGGCGCGCTTTGGCGTGGATCTTGCCTCGGATTGGGAGGTGCAGGTTCTGGACTCCTGCTTGAACGACCCAAATTAATGGTGGTACTCATCAGAATTGGACGTGTGAAAGAGGATAGGGCACGATGAACAGTATAGTTGCGCTACATGCTCTTGGCGTTCGTAAAGACACGCTGACGGCAGAACAGAAGAGCCATCTTGATACGCAGGGATACCTTCATATCAAAGCAGTGCTTACGACAGACGAGGTGCAGGCCCTGCGAGATCGCATCGCAGAGCTTCATGCCGCTGAGGGCGCTGCCGCAGGAACAGAAGTGCACCAGGAAGCAGGTACCGACAGGCTTAGTGATCTCATTAACAAAGGGTCAATGTTCTGCGTAGTTTTGAGGAAGCGAAAGGTTCTTGCTGCTATCGCCCACGTTCTGTACAGCGATATGAAGCTCTCCTCCCTAAACAGTAGAAGCGCGCTACCTGGTTACGGTCTGCAGGCGCTTCATGCAGATTGGGGCAAACTGGAGACGCCGGGCGATTACCAGGTGTGCAACTCGATATGGCTGTTGGACGATTTTACACCAGATAATGGAGCTACCCGATTAGTACCCGGCAGTCATCTTCTGGAGACAACCGCCGCGGAAGCGATGGAGGATCCCCGTCAGCCTCATCCGGATGAGATCCAGCTGTTGGGCAAAGCCGGTGATGTCGTCGTGTTTAACGCGCACGTATGGCACGGTGGTACCCTGAATACAACCGATAGTCCCAGGCGCGCAATGCACGGTTATTTTACTCGCAGGCACAGGCCGCAGCAGCTCGACCAGAAGAAGTATATCAAGCCCGAAACCGCTGCTTCACTGCGACTTGCCGAGTTGGTGTTGCTGGGAGTGGAGGGTGACTGATTAATGGGCGCCACTCTGATGAGCCAACGGCAAATTGGGCAAATATTCATCTAGGAGTAAATAGGTACCATGGTAACGTATGATACGCCTGGCTTTTTGCATGTCGTCTTCTTTTGGCTGCGCGAGCCAGCGCAGCCTAATGATGCTTCGGTTCTGGTAGAGGGTTGTAAACAGTATCTTTCTGCTATTCCGTCCGCGTTACGGCTTGAGGCTGGGGTTCCGGCCAACACCCCCCGCAAGGAAGTTGATAGCAGTTACGGGGTATGCCTGTTAGTAGAGTTTGCCGATGTTGCTGGTCATGACCTATACCAAACTCATCCTGATCACGTTGAATTTCAGCAAAAGTGTGGGCATTTGTGGTCGCGCGTACAAGTTTACGATACGATTATTTCTTAGTGCTGCGGGTGGTTCACCGTGGTAATTGCCTTCCTCGCCAACTTAGATCGTCATCGGTGGGGGCAAACCCGGTAACTCATTGCGGAAAGTACCTTGTTCGGTTATGTGCTGTAACTACCCAGTTTATTTAAATAAATTCTGTGCTTATTTCTACTAATATTGCTATTAGGGGTGTAGAATATAAGCATAGATACCTGATAATTCATACTGTAGTGCCTCCGCAGTGCTGTGATGCCTGCTGAGGCATTTGTTTTCAGGTAGTTCGAAAAATTTACTTTGCGTACGGTACAACCGAGAGACCGGATAAGCGGGCAACGCCTTCTGCATAAACGGAAACCAACGCTATGCACAACTTTATTAGATTTTTAAGAGAAGTACGTTCCTACTGGCGGTTACTGCTAATAATTGGATGCCTTACGCTTGTAACTTCTGCAATTAGTTTGCCTCCGCCGTATCTCATTAAGATCCTTACCGACAGCCTTTCCCCCAAAGCAGTAAGGCTAAATCTGCCAGTGCACCTCCTGCAGATATTCCTTGCATTTGTCTTACTTGCAATTGCTGGTGCATTCACTGGTTACTGGCTGACCTACTCCATCACTCTGCTGGGGCAGCGATTTAAAATGGACATGCGTCGTAAGCTCTACGCGCATATGCAGACACTCTCCCTAGGCTTTTTTGAAAAGAGTAAGACCGGTAAGCTCATGAGCAACATCACGAATGATGTGGCTACACTAGACCAACTCATAAGCGGCAGCTTCGTAAACGTACTACAAGATAGCGTGACGTTAGCAGCCGTTTTGGTTATCCTTTTTCGCCTAGACTGGAAGCTCGCGCTGGTAGCTTTGGCAGTCTATCCAATTTACGTTGCCAATTATCTCGTTTTTATAGGCCGCATTAAACAGACGAGCGCCGATGTACGCGAACAGCGCGAGCAGATTTACGGGGACCTTCAGGAGAAGCTCTCTGGGGTGCAGGTTGTGAAATCCTATGCTAGAGAGCGGTATGAGGTTCTGCAGTTCACTGGTGAGACCCGCAGTCTGTTGGGCCTCAACGTTCGTGCGACCATGTTGAGTACCGCCCTTTGGACACTGGCCGAATTTATAGGCGCGCTGGGTACTGCCCTACTGTTGTGGTACGGGGGCAAGCAGGTCATGACAGGAAGGGTTTCGGCCGGAACGCTCATGGCATTTTACGGCTACATTGGTGGCTACCTGTATGCGCCCACACTTCGCATGATTCAGCTTAATGATGTAATCGCGCGCACCAACGCCGCGTTATGGCGAATCTTCCTTACTCTGGATACAAAACCCACGGTTACTGACAAAGCGGAGGCCATTACTCTGCCGACAATCCGCGGCGCAGTGCGGTACAACAACGTCTGGTTTGAGTATCAGCAGGGCCAGCCCGTTCTTAAGGGGATAAACCTTGAAGTTGAGGCCGGGCAGATGATAGCGCTTGTTGGACAATCCGGTTCCGGCAAGACGACCACAGTCAACCTCTTGCAGCGCCACTACGACGTAACAGAAGGCTCAATCACCATTGATGGTCACGATCTGCGCGATATCCAGCTATCGTCCTTGCGGGGTCAGGTGGGCGTGGTTATTCAGGAGACCATGCTGTTCAACACTACTATTTTGGAAAACCTGCGCTACGGAAGATTGAACGCTACGGATGATGAGGTAAAAGAAGCAGCGCGAATCGCTAACATTGCTCACGTGATTGAAGGGATGCCCAGGGGCTACGAAACACGATTGGGCGAGGATGGCGTGAAGCTTAGTGGGGGAGAGAAGCAGAGAATTGCGATCGCGCGTGCCGTTTTGGCCGATCCTCGCATCCTGATACTTGACGAGGCAACTTCTGCACTCGACTCCGAAACTGAAGCGCTTATTCAGGAGGCGCTCGACCGGCTTATGCAGGGCCGCACATCATTTGTTATTGCACACCGACTTTCAACGATAGTGAAAGCGGACAGGATTGTGGTGATGGAGAGCGGCAACATTCGTGAATCCGGAAGCCATGCGGAGCTGCTGGCCGCAGGCGGTGTTTACGCAGGGCTGTACTTGCAGCAATTTAAGGTTGCGTTGGAAGGTCACGACGATGCTGCCTCCGAATTACCGGCGCCGGCAGTCTAAACAGCTCGCCTTTCTACCGCAGGAGATACGATTGCAATGGGACAGTTTCCCAGATTAATCAGCTATTTAAAACCTTATCGCAAACGCGTAATTCTAGCAGTCATATTGCTGTTGTGCATTACTTTTACACCCATTGTAATGCCAAAGCTTATTGGCTACACCATTGATCGCGTACTTCCGCAACACAACTACCGTGCACTGGATTGGGTATTCTGGGGCATTGTTGGTCTGTACGCTTTCCGAGGAATCGTATCATTCTGGTTAAACTTTACAATTGGATGGTTAGGGCAGAGAATTGTTTTCGACCTCCGTTTTCAGTCTTACCGGCACTTAAACAGGCTTTCACTTGCATATTACGACAGTCGGCAAACCGGCAAAATCATGGCGCGCCTCATGGGTGATATAGATTTTATTCAACAGATGATCTCCGGTGGGTTTGTTACGTTTATGGCAGATATGTTCAGTGTTATTGCCATTCTCATCGTTCTATTCATGATGCAATGGAAGCTCGCGCTGGTGGCCGTGGCAGGTATTCCATTTTACGTTATCAATTTCAAGTTGTTCATACGTCACATCCGTCCGTTGGGCATTGAGCTGCGTGATCGGTGGGACGCCATGCTTGGCGTGCTGCAGGAGAAGCTTGCGGGCATCGCCGTCGTCAAGGCATTTGCGCGTGAGGAATATGAAACGGAGCGGTTTGTAGACACCATTCGCGATAACTTCACCATTGGCATGAAACAGATGCGGCTAAACCGTAAGCTGGGCGCAAATGCGCAGGTTATCAGGGCTATCTTCACTGGGATTATTCTGTGGTACGGCGGCGTCATCATACTGCACCACCATATGCTAATCGGCCAGCTGCTTGCCTTCAACGCTCTGGTCGCTCAGTTGTATGATCCCGCGGTGCGCATCGTCGATTTCAACGTGACTGTTCAATGGACCGTGGCGGCAATGGAGAGGGTGTTTGAAACTCTCGATACACTACCAGAGATAGTGGATGCGGAAGAAGCGATTACGATGCGTGATATGAAGGGCGCTGTGGAGTTTGATCATGTTACATTCGCTTATGAAAAGGGCAATCCAGTTCTACACGATGTCTCATTAAAGGTGAATCCGGGCGAAATGATTGCCATAGTAGGACCTAGCGGCTCGGGCAAAACAACGTTCGTTAACCTCATTGCACGGTTTTACGAAGTAACCAATGGATGTGTGAAGGTTGACGATGTCGATTTGCGGCGGCTACGACTCGAGTCCATTCGACGACAGATCAGCATCGTTAGCCAGGAGAGCCTTTTGTTCTCGGTTTCATTGCGCGAGAATATTAAATATGGCTTTCATGACGCTACGGATCTACAGATCATCCAGGCCGCCCAGCACGGCGACATGCACGAGTTTATCATGGCGCTTCCATTGAGCTACGACACAAAAATCGGCGAGGAGGGCATCAAACTCTCAGTCGGCCAGAAGCAGCGTATGTCAATTGCACGTGCAGCCATTACTGACCCAAAGATTCTGATCCTTGATGACGCTACATCTGCACTCGACAGCAAAACAGAGGCGAATGTGCAGGCCGCGCTCGAGCGCCTAATGAAGGGCAGAACAAGTTTTGTGATTGCCCACAGGTTGTCTACCATTGTGATGGCAGATAGAATCGTGGTAATGAGCGAAGGGCGGATTGTGGATGTAGGCACGCATCAGGAGCTGGTAGCTCGGCCCGGAGTGTATCAGACATTATACAATGAGCAGTTTCGATCGGCTCAGGAGAGTAACCTGGAAGCGTTGCTGGCGTAGTCGGCCGACCGTTCAGTGTTGTTCTTTATCTGGCCGAAGCAGCGCATCATCCGTAGGTGAATGGCTAGAGCCGGCAGGATGCAGCAGTTCATCGGTTGGAGATTGCGAGGGGCGCAATAGAGCCTTACCCAGGCGCAGATGGTCGAGATGTTTTCGTAACTGCGGTAGCGCCGCTATTGCCGCTTCTCTCAGCTCGGCGTACTTTTTGCTGCGTGACTCTGCCAACCGCTCCAGTAAACCCAGTGACCTATGGTCACCTACCTTACCAAGCGCTGTCACCACAGCAATGCCCAGCTCCTTTTCGCCCTTCTTCAAGGCGAGTGTAGTCAATATCTGGTTAAGCTGGCTGATGTGGGATGGTAGAAGGGTCTCTCGGTCCTCGGGCCGAACACGTGGCAACAGACGAATAAGAGCCTGACCAGCCGCCTGACGGTCTCGCTCCAACAGTTCTGTGACGGGCCCCAGAACTCGAATGTCGTCGAAGCGTGCAACTACATCGAGTACACGATTTCGCTTGCGCACCAGGCTTGCCAGTTTTAGCGGCAACATCACAAGGGCAGCTAGGTATAGAGACCAGATACCTACCATTGTAGTTGTGGAAATTGGATCTACTCCTGTCGTGTAGGTGTATAATGCGCAGAACACATTTAATGCAGTCAGCATAATACCGCCGTTTATAAGTGCAAAACTCGTGATTCTCTCCATGCGCCGTAATCGGGTGGAAATACTACGCATATGCTCAATAGCAGCATCGAGAGCCGGCGGACCAGCATGTATAAGCCGTTCTGCGCTCACGTCGGCATTTTCGGTTCCGCGGTCAATATGGTGCAGAGATTTGCGGATTAGCTCAGGATCCGTTGGCGTTTGATGAAGACTTTGCATACATGTTTCTTTCCGCGTTTCATTGCAATTCGACGTGCGAGCGCAAACAATTCAAGCCCCTACAACTACGACCTAGCTCTGGCAAGTTCAGCATAAAACACGACGTACCGTAGGCATTATAACCCAGCATACAGTGGTCGGCCACACACTACAATACACCCCCACTGCATTAACGCGAAAAGATGTCTACTTCAAAAGGAATTGGCAGTTACGGGGGTGAAGGTTATAGCGCTTATTGGCGCGTGCGACGCCTGTTTGTCGGTCAGCTTGAAAATGGGTAACCTATGCTACACGGTTACATTACGTCGTCGAAATGAACCGGTCCGATGATTGTACCGGTACACAGTGCATGATGCGATAGTACACTATACGTTTAGCAATCATTCAAGGGAGTTAATATTGATGACGAGAAATTTTACATTCGGAATCGTGGGATGTGGAGTGATAGCGCCCACACATGCCGGCGCGATCAAGCAGATACCTGGCGCATCTGTCATTGGGGCAGCTGATGTTGTTAGAGATAGAGCCGTTGAATTTGCTCGCAAATTCGATATTTCAAGTGCATATGGATCGGTGGAAGAGTTGTTAAACGATTGTCCTTGTGATGCTGTATGTGTATGCACCCCCAGCGGTTTGCATGCAGACGTTGCTGTAAAGGCAATGCGCGCAGGTAAGCACGTTGTGATTGAAAAGCCCATGGATGTTACGACCGAAGCCTGTGACCGACTAATTAGAACCGCGAAAGAGACTGGGCGCAAACTAACGGTAATCAGCCAGCATCGGTTTGATCTCGGTACGAGGGTGGCGAAGCAGGCTATTGATAGCGGAAAGCTGGGTCGCATTGTGCTCGCCGACGCCTCCGTGAGATGGTACCGAACCCAGGAGTACTACGACTCGGGCGATTGGCGGGGAACCTGGGCGCTGGATGGAGGCGGTGCACTTATGAACCAGGGCGTTCATACTGTGGATCTTCTCCAGTGGCTCGCTGGCGATGTCTCGAGCATCACTGCACATACGAGTACGGCTACGCACGAACGAATTGAGACAGAAGATATTGCAGTAGCGTTGTTGAAATTCGCAAATGGCGCATTAGGGTCCATTACGGCAACCACATCCGCGTATCCAGGATTTCCTGTCCGAATCGATATTTATGGAACGGAAGGAAGTTTAATATTAGAAGGTGATAGATTGCGGGAGATGCGCCTTAAGAACGGCGAGATCTATGAAGGAGAACGTGCAGCGGCACACGCGCTTTCTGTGGCACAAGGTGGTACCAAGTCGGTTGAGGAGGAGGCTGTGCACGCAACTGGAGCCGCGTCGGATCCTGGTGCACTGTGGGGCGACTCTCATCGCGATCAGATTGTGGACTTTATCGCCGCTGTCAACGACGATCGCGCACCACTTATTGATGGCGAGGCTGCCCGAAAGCCGGTAGCGATTATTAAGGCAGTCTATTTATCCTCCAAAACAGGATCCTCAGTCTCGATCTCATAAGGCTGGGAGTTCATATAGCACGAGAGACGGCCGCTGGGTATCGGCACTAGACCAGATGGTTTTCACGTTTGCATGCCAAGACAATTGTTGCGTGAACATAGGCTAGCATGGTCATCGTTATTGCACGCTTTGGCACGATTAATGCACGCAAATATTTGTTGATTTTGGCGCAAGAGCGTTCAGCTCTCGTGCTGCACAAAATGTTATGTTCTACAATTACAAGACAACTGAGAGTAAGTAAATTCTGCATGCCTCTAGGAACCACGATCGGAAATTGAGGGTGTATTACTTAGGCGAAGCGTATGTAGATATTTGTTGACACATTCCGTTATTCGAGCGTTACGGGAGATTTTGACCCTATCAGATATCTAAAAGCTGTTTGTTGAAGATGCATTGATGTACTGCAAAATAACTGCACTGGTTGAAAGGGAGAAATCTAAATGAGATTTCATGTTAATGCTCTAAAATCTTTATGCCTGGCACTGGCGTTTACTGGGCTAGTATTACCGCAAGTTTGTCTGGCAGGGGCGGGAGGTGGAAGTGGAGTTGATGAGCCGTCGGTAATCCAGCACCTTTTTGGCCCACCTGCTTTGGACGGAACCAATGTGAATTCTACACTAGTTTCCGTCAACTCCGCTCTGTATGGCACGACTACGAATGGTGGTCCGGGAGAAGATGGAATTATCTTCAGCCTCACGCCCATAGGTCAGTATCAGATTGTTTACTCGTTTGGCGCATTAGCAACGGGCCCGTCGCGCCTGGTGACAGGTTATCAACCTCCTAAGGATCCAACTGGGCCTCTAGCAGCGGTTGGTTCGGTGATTTACGGGACTACAAAATCTGGCGGATTCTACAATGGCGGCACTCTGTACAGCTATAACACGGCCACTGGCTCTCTTCAAATCCTGCATAATTTTGGTGGGTACGGCTCAGCAAGCCCTAACGGAGTGTCAACAGACGGTACAGTTGTTGTCGGTAGTATAACGACAGCGGGTGCACCGGCTAACACTGGTGGTCTGTTTTTGTACAATATTGCATCAAGAAAGTATTCTCTAGAGTCATTTAACGTATCGCAAATGCAGAATTCTATGCCCGCAGGTCCGCCAGTCCCGCTCAACAGTAGTACATGGGCAGGAGTAACCACAGCGGGTGGAATGTATGGCGCCGGTACGGTGTACACATTTACGCCACAAAATGGGCAATTCTCGTACGTCCACAGCTTTACGGGCGTAGGCGCGGATCAATCACCTGTAGGCGTTGCTGCAATTGCAGGTGCGTTATATGGTGTCACGGGGAGTTCAACCCAGCCGGGTGAGCTGTTCTCAATGTCCTTTAGCACATCGGTTCCAAACAGTTTTTCCGTGTTACATCTCTTTGGAACGGCAGGTGGAACGGACCCGTCAGAGCCATCCGCTGCACCAACTGTCGTCACCACGCCGCTGGGACAGATGCTGGTTGGGTTATTGCGGGCAGGTGGAAATGGCTTTGGCGCGGTGTATACGGTTGGCTTGGATGGCTCAAATTACTCGATTATCCATAACTTTAGCGGTTATGACTCTGGCATTCCGGACGGCGGCCTGGTAACCGGACCAGATGGTAACTTATGGGGCACTGGCAACCCACTCACATTCAAAGCTTCCGTATTTCGCCTTGGCCCGCAGATTAGTAATGCGGCGCCAATAACAACGGATGTTTACAATGGAGGACAGGGCGACCTGGTAGACGTTATCAATGGCACTGGATTTGCCACAAATGTTACGGCAATGTTTGATAAAACACCTGTAGAAGTGGAGGCTGGCGGCACATCCACGCAGGTCTCACTTAAGGTTCCTGCTTCGTTGCTCACCCAGGGTTCACACGTCATAACTTTGAGAGATCCTAACATTGGCAATGATTCGAACACTATTGTGGTGACCGTAGGAGGTGTTCATCTCCGTGTATCGTTTGGTAATCCCAATAATGTAGACGGATTTCAAGACATAGTCACAATCGCGAATACAGGTAACAGCATAGCAACGAACGTTCAAATTGTATCCGCCCAGCTTATCTATTCCAATGGAGCCGTTGTTCCGCTGCAGGTTTATGGCAGCACTGCTGATATACAACCAGGGCAATCGTCTCAGTTTGCCGCGGTTTCCCCTACCGTGGTAGCAACTGGTTCACCTGTTCTCGTGGTTCACTGGGCATATACAGGTGGCAAGGGAGGTGCTGCGACTAGGCTGCACCTATAATCGCCCCAGACTTGATCGAGGTTGTACACTTTCTAATTCACGAAGGTGTACAACCCTTTCCCATGGGCAAACAGTCTACCAAGGAAGTAAGACTGTCAGCGTGTGAAAAGGCCGCGCCACCTCTGGTTGATAACTTTTACGGACCAACTGCGGGATTAAGGATCTGTTGGGCACGAATTGTGCAGGTTTGTATTGTTAAAAGTTTAAGTTGCATGGTGTTGTAATTATCCGTTCTAACGATGTTAAGAAAAGTTTTCCTGACTGGTAAATGTTCGGTAAATTACCTGAAATGTTGGCGTACAACGGACAATTATCGACGTACAGAAAAGTGGATCGGTCAGGCTTCATTTTAATTTCAGCCGACGGCCGAACAAAGTAAGCGTTTGAATGACGGATTAGTTAGTTTTGCGAAAGTAAATCAGTTTAAATTTGGGCGGAGGTCAGTTTTAATGAAAATTGGAATTAGCGCTCTGTCGGTCATGGTGGTCACGTTTATTGCGGGTGCAGTTCTGTGCCCAAAGGCCAGTAGTGCGAACTCGACACTCATCGACGAGCCGACACAAGTTATCCACAAATTTGGCGGTTCCTCATTTGACGGTAGTCTCTCACGTTCTACCATGGTGGTAATTAACGGGGTGATGTATGGCACCACCACCAACGGCGGAACAGACGGGGTTGGATCCATCTTTCGAATTACGCCGCTAGGCAATTACCAGGTGGTCTACAGCTTCCCTGCGCTACCTCAAGGCACGGGCGGGGAACTTGGGCCATCACCAACGAACGGCAGCAGTCCATCTGGTCCCCTTGCAGCAGTTGGTAGCGTCATCTATGGCACCACACAGCTTGGTGGCTTTCAGAACCGTGGTGTGTTGTACAGCTTCGATACCACCACAAAAACCTTTACTCTACTTCACCAGTTTAGAGAGCATCATGCCGACACTGCGACGGGCGCAGTAACTGACGGCTCTTATGTAGTTGGGACCGTTGAGGTGGGTGGCGAAGGCACCTCCAGCGGTGTATATTACTACAACATCGCTACAGGTACTACCAAGGTAAAGAATTTTGAGGATGCATTTGGCAAGGCGATGACTTTTTCACCGCCAGTTAAGTGGGGATTGGCATTTGTAGGCACAACAACCACTGGCGGCGTAAATAACGGCGGCACGATTTACAGCTTCGTTCCTAACACGGAGGAAGGTACCTTAACCATTCTTCATGAGTTTAGTGGTGTAGGTGCAGATGCCAATCCTCTAGCTGTGAATGTAATTAACGATGTGCTATACGGAGTAACCGGTAGCTTGATGGGCAATAGCGGTGAGCTGTTTTCGGTAACGATGAATACATCCAGTGCGGTTCCGAATTTCTCAATCCTGCACGTATTTGGCGTAGATCCGGATGCCAGCGTACCGATGAGCGCTCCAGTAATGGTGAATACGCCAGGAGGACAGAAGCTTATAGGCTTGCTGTCATCTGGTGGCGCCTTCGGGTTTGGTGCTGTCTACACGGCTTCACTTGATGGATCTAACTACTCCATTTTGCACTACTTTAACGGAACGGACTCTGGAACCAGCACCAATGGATTGGTAACTGGAGAGGATGGCAACCTATACGGAATCGGCAATCCCAACACAGTGTTGAACACTATTCCCGCCTCCATTTTCCGTATCGGGCCGCAGATCGCATCTGTCAACCCTATGCACGTAAATCTCTACAATGGCGGAACAGATCTTACGGCTCAACTTATCGGCTCTGGCTTTGGCACCAATGTTACTGCTCAAATGGATGGCAAGACAGTTAGTTCATCAGTGATTACCCCAGGCGTGGTACAGGTCGTTGTTCCTTCTGCATTAATTACGACCGGTTCGCATGTGTTTACACTGATAGATCCTAATATCGGTAACACAAGCAATACGGTGGTAATGCTGGCCAATCAGGTAAGAATTGCAGCAACATTTGGAGCGATGAGCAACAGCGGTGCGTTCTCGCAGCAAGTTTCGTTATCTAATGTTGGTTTCGGTACTGCCTACAATGTCCATATTGTTAGCGCACAGGTTATCTACTCAAATGGCTCAACTGTAACGCTTTCGGTTCCCTCAACTACTGCAAATTTAACCGGTAGTGCGAGCCAGACCTACACCCTCACTGGCCCAGTTATCTCCACGGGGCTCAGCTCGGTATTGGTCGTGAAGTGGGCGTATTCGGGTGGCACCGGTAGTGCTGCCACGCGGTTGGCGTTCTAGCATGCTGTTAATAGAGCTGCTAACAGGTTTGTAGCTGCACTTTAGCGAGAGCAATCGCGTGATAAGCGGGAGCAAGTTTAGTTAACTTGTCTCCCGCTTAACGAGTCTTTGGGTGAGAAGTTTGTTTCTGGTGAGTATACGAATTGTTGCTAGTGGTGAGATTTGCGTTCTTTTGGCGTGCCACCGGACGACATGGTACTCAACGATGGAGCAATGCCGTCTACTAGGTGCTCAATGATTCCTGCATGTGCTGCTTGAAGCTTGTTGGCTTGCGCTCGAACAATCTCGCAATCTGCAAATGATGGTGGCAGCGTACGCTTACGTACACGTTCTATAAGGTCATTAAAAATGTGATCACTAAGTTCGAAGAGGCGCCCATAGATAAATATCGCACCGGGATTGAATAGGTTCACAATGGCGGCTACGCCTATTGCAAGGTAATCTAACAGCCCCGCAAGCTCATCATCTGGCCAGTACTCACCCGAACGCGCCATTGCCAACACCTGTTCAATAGTGACATGGCAGTTGAGCTTTGTACTCACCTGCCGCGCCATGGCTGTATCACTGGCGACAGTTTCCAAGCAGCCTCGGTTACCACAGCCACATTGCCTCCCATCAGGATCTACGGTAATGTGTCCAATTTCACCGGCAAGCCCGCTATGGCCGCTAAGTATACGACCACCATCCATAACGCTAAGCCCAATACCCGTACTTATATCCAGTAGAGCAAAATCTTCGCGGCCGCGCGCAGCTCCATAACGAGACTCTGCCAGACACAACCCCTGAGTTTCGTGAATCATCACGCAGGGGAACGGCAGTACTGCTCCGAGATCCGCAGCGGGCGAGTGCCCGTTTGTTTGTGGTACGTTTGGCGACAATATAGAAAGGTTGTTACGAGCGTCAATAAGACCAGGAACGCTTATGCCAACGCCCAACGTTGAAATGCCGGTGTCACCCGTACAGCGGCTAACAGCATCGGCACAGGCAGCAATAAGTTCGTCATATTTTGTTGGAGTGGCAAAATGTATGACCGAGTTGCTAGTGGCGCGGCCGTCCAGACCGGCAACCGACACAGTGCACTCCTCCGCATCAATCACTACGCCTACCACCTGAGCTGAAACTCTGGCTAACCGCAACTTGCGAGCTGGTCGACCCGGAACCGCTTCGCGCGCGTCTATCTCTTCTAACAACCCTGCCTGCAGAAGACTCTCAACCGCCCTCGATACTGTGGGGGCACTTATGCCAGATGATCGCGCAATTTCTGCGCGAGATAGCTCCTGGCCGGGTTGCAAAACACGTAAAACCTGGTAGGCGTTAAGTTTGCCAAGTAGCGCCGGCTGTGCAATAGACGACCGCGTGCCAGAGCCTGGTCTGCGAAGCATGCTATTTAATTTCCTCGTTATATTATGCTTGTGGTTACAGCAACGATGCATTCCTAGCCTTGAAGAATACCTTATTAGTGAAGGCTAACGATAGAATTGTTGATTCTGGTAGACTACTATAGCATTAATGACTGTTATTAACGGTTAGTTAGTTCTCCTTGCGAACTCATGACGCCCACGAGGTGTATCCCGGTACCATCCTTCAACCCCGGCTAGCAAACCGAGGTTCAGCGGAACAGTCTCTACGCCTTCTCCTGATGTTGCCCGTGCTTCGCACATATTTGCGGCGACCGAGTACTCCGAATGGCCATTCGCCTACTTTACTTTTCGGTACATAAGGATGGTTACTTGCTTAATCGACGAAAAAGAGAAGGTATATTGATTAATATTCTATAACGTAGGGAACCATTGCATGATCCGTAAAAACATGGGACAACGGTATTTACCCGGGTATATAGGGAATGTTAAATACCTGATATGTGATGTTGCTAACGGCTGCGTTTCCAATTGTGACCTGCGAGTAGATGCCGAATGAACGGTTTTTCAGGTATGCCCACGCGAGGTGGCAAGCCCACTTCCGAGGCACAGCTGCCCATTAGGTGGGTGAAACTTGCCATAGTTACCCTACCGCTAATAATCCTCAGCACTGGCTGGATTGCCAATTCAGAAATGAAGACGGCAGTCACCGAAATAACAATTTCCTCTCTATTTATGGGCGTAACCTTCATTCTCTTTGTCGTAACACTCGTAAATATGCTGGTGCGGCGGTATGCGCGTGATGGGTGGGCCCTTAATCAACCTGAAATGATGGCACTGTATACTATGCTCTCGATGGCGAGTGCAGTAGCCGGTGTAGGGAACTATGGATTTTTCTTACCGTTCCTCGCCAACCCTTTCTACTACAACACTACTTCTAACGGATGGAAGGGATGGTGGCCACTGCTGCCTAACTTCATGGGGCCACGAAGCAAGGCAGTTCTCAAACCCTTTTACCTCGGCCATTCTTCATTCCTACAGCCAGGAATTATGGAAGCGTGGGCACGACCGCTTATCATATGGTCACTGTTTTTCATGGTGCTTATTTGGACCACGCTGTGCCTGGCGGCTATGCTAAGACGCGGGTGGGAAACCGAAGAATACCTTCCTTTTCCCGTAATTGCGCTGCCACTCGAGATGACGCGTCCGGGCGCCCCACTGTACGCAAACAGGATACTTTGGACAGGATTCGCTATTCCCGCAGTGCTCCACTCTGTTAACTCGCTCCATAGTATTTATCCCACACTGCCCTTTTTTCCAATTAACTCGGTACACGACGCCATTCCCAACTTTGGTTTAGGCACGCCGTGGACAGGCATGGGCTCGTTCTTTTACATGCTGCACCCTGCCGGCGTAGGCTTTGGATACCTAATTAATACCGATGTGTCGTTCTCACTATGGTTTTTCTACCTGCTAAAGAAGATTGTACTTGTTTGGGCAGTCACCATGAACTATAGAAACGCTGCAACGGGTTGGGGTGTGGAAGCGAATGGGCAGTTTCCATACATTAATGCCCAAGGCTGGGGTGCCTGGATTGGCCTGGCTGTTATCGTGCTATGGAGTGGCAGACGACATTTGAAGGGCTATGTTGATCGCGCCATCCACGGTGACGCCGCGGGTGTCGATGTTGATGAAGCAATGAGTGCCCGACTAGGTTTTTTTGGCTTCGTTTTTGGTTTTCTTGCACTGTGCACTTTTGTTTGGGCACTGGGCGGCTCGTGGTGGCTTCCACCTCTATTCTTTGGTATCTACGTGCTTATAGTTATTACTTTATCGCGAATTAGAGCAGAAACAGCCGTGCTTTCAAGCGAGCTCGTGTGGGTGACACCGCAAAGCATAATTCCCGGTTTGTTAGGTACCAATCATATGTCCCAAACCGATATGGTCCACATGGCCACCTTATCATGGTTCAACACGGACTATCGCGCGGTACCTATGCCGCATATGCTAGAGGGCCTGGTAGGACAACATCGTTCCCGCGGACGGATGAGCAGCCTGGTGTGGGCTATCATGATAGCCGCAGCTGTTTCTATGGTCGCAGCCCTGTTATGGGACCTGCAACTGTACTACTCGCTTGGAGCGGCTACTGCCAAGGTGAACGCATGGAGAATATTAAAGGGTTCAGAACCTTGGAACAACCTGCAGACCTGGATACAATCACCTAAGCCCCCTAGCTTTCCGATGGGGGTTGCTATGGTTTTCGGCGCCCTAATGACGGCGGCCCTTACCACGATGCGAATGAGGTTTGTAGACTTTCCCCTGAACGCCGCAGGCTACGCGTTCAACATGACCTTTGCCAACGATTTTTTCTGGTGCGATATGTTTGTGGCATGGCTGCTAAAGACGCTCATTATGAGGTACGGCGGCCGGGATCTTTATCGTAAATACCTTCCATTCTTCCTGGGCCTAATTCTGGGTGATTTTGTAACAGGCTCTATATGGTCTATAATCGGCACCATCCTGCATCTCAACCTGTTCCGTACCTTTTCAACCTAATAACCCGCCCCAACTGCCGTGGGTATCTTCCTAAACTCACTAACGAGATTGGTGGTGTTCAGCTAGTTGGCGTCTAATTGCTAACCATTCAGGGTACGAATACATTTGATCGGTGCCAGGCTAGTGCGGATAACGCTGGAGCGAGCCGTTCGTCTTGCGGCAGCAGAATGCGGTTTCCTGCGGGAACAAAGCGGTCTGAGGCAACTAGATGAGGAGACGTTACAAGCCTGTAGCCATCGTCAATTGCAAGCCCGCCATGGCGAAAGACAAATGCATGGTTGGCACAAAGATTTATTCCATTGCGCGGATCTTGATTGTGATAATAGTCTACCGGCAGAATGTGAACTGGGTTTGATATAGAGTCGCCATTCGGCATCTCGGCACTCATGCTACAAATGGCACACCTGTCCATGTACAGACTGCGAATTGCATCGTCAAATACCCATTTAGATATGAAATAGGTGTCGTTACTGGGTTCGGCTACTCGGCGATATTTGAACAAGTCAAAATCCTGTTCCAGGTATCGCTTCAACGCCGCGACCTTAAGGTTTGTGGGAAGTGATTGAATCAACTGCTGAAGTGATATGTTGAAGTACTCATGCAGCAGTGCGGCACGCAGATAGTCCCGTTCCGACACGCCCTGTACGATGCACCATAAGTCGTCGTTTAGAGTAGCAAACGCGCCCACTCTGTTTAGTCTAGCTATGGTGGGATTATCACCGATTACATCTTTAGGTAATGGTCCCCCGTCCTTAAGATGCAGCTTCCAAAAGCCCTCATACCCTAGAAAATAGAACGGGTTCGCCGGCCGTTGCAGCCAACTGTCACTGCCCACAAGCACGTCCCAGTGAGCATTAAAACTGTAGACCAAATTGTTGTTGAGCTCTAATACGTTTTCAACAATCTGACCGGCTTCTATTTGCCATAGAACGGAAAGCAACATGATAGGCTTATGAGGCGCGCGATTACCTTTATTCACGTTGCAATGCAGGTGGCGAAAGCGCTTATAGTAGTTTTCTAATGCGGCTGAAGGCATGGTGTCATCGCTTTGGATGTGAACTTGCGTAGCTCGTGGAGGGCGGTGAACTCCTGGTACGCCTAAATCGTGCTATACATCTGTAATGCCCGCAACCACGAATCCTTCTCCTCGCCTCTGGATTCGTGTTGAAATCGGTAGTCACTCTTGCGGACGATTTCGGCAAGCTGATCTCTTAGTATAATTACGCGACGTCTGTTCTCCTCGCGCAGTTCCACCGATTCCGACTCAGGTACAAGGCTACATAAAAGAGCGCTGTGCTTTACACAAAGGCCATACTTAGATTGCTTTAGCGCCTCTAAGAAGATGTGATCACGGTGCATACTTGCTGCTGCAGCCTTTAGATACCGCTTCTCGGCTCCTGCTTCATCCTCACAACAGAGGCATGTCTTCCCAAGTATTGGGGCTCGCGGCGTTGCGGGCCACCTGCGCGGCCTCAATTCGGCAGCATCCTTCTTAAGGAATCCCTCAACCACATCAATGTAAAGTATCGCAGTGCCCAACGGATCGCCCAGGCGTGAAGCGAGTTCGCTGTGCCTTTGGCAAAATCCATGGGTTTGCCTCCACCTCAGTCGCAGGTCATAGTCGTTGACCAGCTCGGTGTAGAGTGCCTTAATTGCTCGTTCTGCAGCGCGGTTCTTCAGGTAACAAAGAGCACACAGAGTACTGGGGGCAGCTGGCACATCTCGTAGGGCCTCAATGATCTCTTCCACTGAGGCTTCTAATGTGGGACGATGACGCATTACAGTTTCCGGAACCATTCGCGTGGATCCGCGCTTATGACGGGTTTGTGATCCGCCTTGCCAGAGTCGTCTACAGCCGTTTGAGCCGCCTCCTCGGGGGAGACCGCAACTGCATCACCAATTTCCGTAGGAGTGTCGTTGCCTGCGTGATTCTCATCACTGTTAAGTATCACGGAAGGAGACACAGACGAGTCCTCAACCCGCAGAGGCAACTCCTCGTTTGCTTTCTCAGCATCTATTTCGTTAGGCAGAGTATCCTGGTCTACTGCAGGGTAATTGACCTCTTCGGGCCAGTGGAAGTCCGAGGTGCCATCCAGGGCTTCGGCGGACTCGGCAAAATCGCCATCAAGTACGATGGGGGCGGTCAGTAACGCGATCTCCTCATTAGTCACGTAGGGGCTTTCCGAGGCGCCATTTAACCCGTATTGATCCTCCGAGGCAACAGACGCTGGTATCTCTTCGATTACGGGCATTTCAGGGACTGCATATATCGGATCCTGAGGTTGAACAACTGCCTCAGGGACGCACGGCTCCAGTACAAACTCATTGTCCGCAATAGGTTCATCCACAGTGGATGCGTCTATAGTCTGCGGCTCTGCAATAACGGTTGTGGCAGCGTTAAGGGTAATTACGTCCAGATCGTCTGAATCCGGCTCTGGTACTGCATCTATCTCGGTTATCTGCCGCGGCGCGCCCTCGGCAGGACTTGCTATGGCTGTATGCTGCAGTTTAGCATTCACGTCGCGCAGCTGGTGGTTGACCTGCTGTAGGCCTGCACGGTGATACTGTAAAGCGAGATGAATAGTATCGATTTGCCGATTTACTGCCGATAGGTGCTCGTTTAATGGAGCGGTAGCCGCTTGGCTGAAAGATCTTAATTCGGCGTTCATCTCATTCTGACGTAATACCGAGTCCTTCATTGCCGCTTGAGCATTGTCTAGCTGCTGCTTTAGTTTGGCCACTTCAGTACGTGACTCGTTGGCTGCCGCCTGCTGCTGCGCGGCCAGCTCTTTCTGAAGCTGCACCTGACTGTCCTGGTAGCTAGCAAATATGAAAGCCACCATAAGTATCAGTACTGCACATCCATCGAGTGTCCAAAGCGCAGGTGTCTGCTTCTGAGCAGTGATCCAGCCGTTAAAAGTGGGCGTGGCGGAAGTCAGTGCCGTTTCCACAGCAACTAGTGCGCCACAAAAAAAGAGGACAACAGCCAGCATAACAGACGAACGCGGTTTCATAGTGTCTCCTCGTTGGGGGAGCATTGCCTACAAGTTAAGAGCCAGTTCAAAATTGCGTTTACCAGAATGAATGATTGCGTCGCGCAATTGCACCTGAGGTGCGGCAAGCGGGTAATCTTTTAAATCTTCAACAGACACAAGGTGAATTCCTTCACTTTCTCTGGGATCCTGGTGTGCCCTGGCGGTGCAGCCATGCAGCGTAATGCTGTAGCGCGTAACACTGTGTTTAACAACTGCAAACAACCTGACATCTATCACATTTAACCCTAAGATCTGCTTAGCGGCACGTTCTGCAGCATCGCACGGTGTTTCCTCACCATTGCATACAACCCTGGGGAATTCCCATAAACCACCCCATAGGCCCCGGCTGGGTCGTTTTACCAGGTAAACACCTCCACGACTGTGATGCACGACAACGGAGCAGTGAGTCTCCTGCACAACCTTCTTTCGTGCTGGTTTTAATGGCCAACGAGTAGGATCGGCAGTCTCAAATGCCTTACAATAACCTGCGGCAGGACATCTACCACAGGCTGGTTCAGCGGGGGTACACACCGTCGCCCCCAGCTCCATTAATCCCTGATTGAACAGACCTGGCTGGTACATTGGTACTAACAAGGAGGCAATTGCCCAAAGTACGTTTGTCCCGCGCGCCGAGTTGGGTGGCTCATCAAGCATAAACATACGGCTGAAAACCCTGGCGACATTGGCATCGACCAAAGGCACAGGCTGATGAAAAGCGATCGAAAGTATTGCGCCCGCCGTGTAACGGCCTATACCGGGTAGCTTGACGAGCTCGTCGATGGTATTTGGAATGGTGCCGCCATACTGTGCAACAACCATCTTTGCGGCGAGGTGAAGGTTGCGCGCCCTCGCGTAATAACCGAGACCACTCCAGTGAGCAAGAACAGAGTCTTCGGACGCGGTCGCCAGGCATTCGACAGTGGGAAATGAGGCCATAAACCGATTGTAAAAATCAGTAACTGTAGCTGCCTGAGTTTGCTGGAGCATTGTCTCAGAAACCCACACAGAATAGGCATTTGCGCCGTGCCAATTCATGGGGCGCCTATTACGCAGATACCAATCTACGAGACGGTTGGAGAATTCATTACGGGGAAATGAATCGAGCTCATAATTCAAGGTGCATTTTGGCACGATCAAATTACCCTCGGGCGCAGATTTCGGCCTCGACCGCATCGCAAACGGCGTGCCATACTAGAAGGTGTGCCTCCTGTATGCGTGGTGTATGGTTACTTGGCGCACAGAAGCAGATTTGTGCAATGGATTTTAACTGTCCACCCCCGGCACCGGTAAAGCCAACGGTTACCGCACCTATCGCGTTACCCGCTTCCACCGCGCGGAGTACGTTAGGTGAATTACCACTCGTGCTAATGCCAACAACAACATCGCCCTGTTTTGCAAGTCCTAAAACCTGCCGCTCGAAGATATGTTCGTACCCAAAATCATTGGACAGGGACGTCATTACAGCGCCATCACAGTTAAGAGCCATTGCTGGTAAGGGCTGTCGATCGCGCAGGAACCTGCCCACAAGTTCACAGGCTACATGTTGGGCGTCGCACGCGCTGCCTCCGTTACCACACAGTAGTATGCGGCCACCGGAGGTGAGCGCCTTTACAAACGCCGAGGTGATTTGGTAAAAAACCGGCGTGCAGGCAACCATGAGCTCCCGTTGTACCTCCATAGCATCGGCCAAGGCGCCTGCTAGGGGGGCCAGCTCATCAGGGGCTGCATGTGTGCCTGAATTTGAACTCACAGTGATACCATTCGAGCACGTTCCATGCCCGGTATACGGCGAATCTGCTCCATAAGATCGGCAGGAACTTCTTCGTCTATCATAAGCACCATGATGGCTCGTCCGCCAGTTGCCTCCCTGCCAACATGCATTCCAGCTATATTAATACCGTTGTCACCGAGAAGGTTGCCTACCTTACCGATGATTCCCGGCCGGTCGGTGTGCTGTGTAATCACCATATTACCGCTCGGCACAATATCAACGTGGTACCCGTCAATATGAACGATGTGGGCAACATCGTTGTAAACGGTACCGCAAATGGTACGTTCACCGTCTGCAAGGTGAGCGCGCACCGAGAGTAAGCAGGTGTGATCTGGCGTTGCCTCACGCCGCTGTTCTACCACCTTGATGCCGCGCATTTCAGCAAGATACGGTGCATTTACCAGGTTCACCGAGCCCTCTGCCAGTGGAGTTAAGAGCCCTTTGAGAACCGCACGAGTTATAGGGCCGGTTGGCAGGCCGCTGAACTCGCCGCTGAACACTACCTCAACGGCTGTGACCGGCTTTTTGTCGCTGCCATCGGTATTGTGTGCCAATTGGCTCTGGAGGCTACCAATTCTCGAAGCAAGTGTAATGTACGGTGCTAGTTTCTGTAGGTCGTCGGCGTCCATTTGAGGAAGGTTTACTGCGGATCGCGCAGGTCGACCTGCAAGAACATCTACTACCTGCTCCGCCACGTCCACAGCAACCTTAATTTGGGCCTCGTGGGTGGACGCACCAAGATGCGGCGTAATTACGCTCTTTTCAATACCTAGAAGGGGATTGTCTGGAGCGGGTGGCTCTGTGGTGAAAACGTCAAATGCGAAACCGGCAACACGCCCATCACGGACACAGTCCGCAAGCGCCTGTTCATCGATAATACCGCCTCGTGCTACGTTAACGATACGTACCCCCGGCTTGATTATCTCGAACTGCTTTGGGCCAATGAGCCCGCGGGTTTCTGGACTGAGCGGAGTATGAACGGTGATGATATCACTCTGGCGCAACAAATCATCTAGCGAAATGGGTTCCACACCTAATTGCCTGGTAGTTTCTTCGGGCACGAATGGGTTGTATGCAATGAGTTTTACCTGAAACCCCCGCAAGCGCTGAGCGACCGCGTAGCCAATACGGCCCAGACCCACAATCCCTACCGTTTTACCAGAGAGTTCACTGCCGGTAAACTTCTTGCGATCCCATTTACCAGCCAACATCGTTGCGTTAGCGGCGGGAATGTTGCGCATTAGCGCTAGTATAAGGCCCACGGTGAGCTCTGCGGCAGCGAGAGTGTTGCCATCCGGTGAATTCACCACGACAACTCCGTGTTCTGTGGCGGATTTCACGTCGATATTATCGACACCAACGCCCGCTCTACCAATAATCTGTAGCCGATGTGCCGCACTCAAAACATCGGCTGTAACCTTGGTCTCACTCCTCACAAGCAGGGCGTCGTAGCCACCAATAACTGATTTCAACTGCTCAGCAGTCAGTCCGGTTCTAACATCAACTTCAATTCCGGCTTCGGCTCTTAGTGGCGCAAGCCCAACTTCCGAAATTGGATCACTAACAAGCACGCGATGCATGGCTTTCCTTTCAATCAACCTGCTGCCACATGTGGGCCTGTCGTAATTCAGCAGGGATCAAATATGCCAAATTACGGCGCGCTAACTGTCAAACAAGCGCCGCTCACAGTCGCATTAGTGGATGCTAACTCAGTTTTAGCACGCTGAGGAAGGCTTCCTGTGGTATCTCTACGGAGCCTACCTGTTTCATGCGCTTCTTACCCTCTTTTTGTTTCTCCAACAGTTTGCGCTTGCGCGATATATCGCCCCCGTAGCATTTCGCTGTGACGTTCTTACGAAAAGCCTTAACGGTTTCCGCGGCCACCACTTTGCCGCCTATGGCCGCTTGTATACGAATGTCGTACTGCTGCCGGGGAACTACCTCTTTCAGTTTCTCTGCAATTGACTTGCCGCGGTCATACGCCTTTTCACGGTGTGTGATAAACGAGAGCGCGTCGACAATGTCGCCATTCATAAGAATGTCAATCTTCACAAGGTGGGATGTACGATAGTCGCCTAGTTCATAATCAAAACTCGCATAGCCCCGCGTTCGCGACTTTAACTGATCAAAGAAGTCCATCAGTATCTCGCTAAGCGGCAGTCTATATCGCAGCATTGCGCGATCCGGTGCTGGATATTCCATACTAACAAAATCGCCTCGGCGATCGCGGCAAAGCTCCATGATCGTACCCACGTACCCACCCGGCATAATGATGGTTGCGTCCACATACGGTTCTTCAATGTGATCAATATATGTGGGATTTGGAAGTTGGGCTGGGTTGTCAATCTCATCGATTTTGCCGTCGGTACGGAAGACTTTATAAACCACTGAGGGCGACGTTGCGATTAGACCTAGGTTGAACTCGCGCTCTAGCCGTTCCTGAACGACATCCATGTGGAGTAGACCCAGGAAGCCGCATCGAAAGCCGAAGCCTAGAGCAGCGGAAGTTTCGGGCTCAAAGGAGAGCGCTGCGTCGTTCAACTGCAGTTTAAACAGGGCCTCGCGTAAGTCAGGATACTGAGATCCATCAAGTGGGTACAGGCCACAAAAGACCATGGGCTTGGCGGTGCGGTAACCCGGCAGGGCATCCTTTGCGGGGCGTTCGGCTAGAGTTACGGTATCGCCCACCTGAGCATCCCCAATCGTCTTGATGCCTGCAGAGAAGTAGCCTACTTCGCCCGTATTCAACTGCTTTCCAGGTCGGCGCTCGGGTGCAAATGCGCCTACTTCAACCAACTCAAATTCCTTGCCGGATGCCATAAATCGTATGCGTTGGCCCATCTTTAAGGAGCCGTCTATAATGCGGACATAACATACCACGCCCAGATAGGTATCAAATTTGCTGTCAAAAATAAGAGCGCGGAGAGGAGCTTCAGGGTCCCCCTTGGGTGGCGGAATTTTGTGAACAACAGCTTCCAGTATTTCGGCGATGCCAACCCCGGCTTTTGCACTGGCAAGAATCGCCTCAGATGCGTCCAAAGTCAGTACGTTTTCGATCTCTTCTCGTACTCTCTCAGGATCGGCGGCAGGTAGGTCAATCTTATTAATTACAGGGATTAGTTCAAGATTATTCTGGTAAGCGAGATTAACATTGGCCAACGTCTGAGCTTCCACACCCTGCGCCGCATCGACTACAAGCAGAGCACCCTCACATGCAGCCAGTGAACGAGAAACCTCGTAGGTAAAATCGACGTGACCCGGGGTGTCAATTAGGTTGAACTGGTATTCCTCACCATCACTGGCAGTGTAGTTCAGCCGTACCGCCGTCATCTTTATGGTAATACCACGTTCACGCTCGAGGTCCATAGTATCCAGGAGCTGTGCCTGCATATCTCGTTGAGCTATGGTATGTGTATTCTCAAGCAATCGGTCAGCCAGGGTTGATTTGCCGTGGTCGACATGGGCAATAATACAGAAATTACGTATGTGGCTCTGGTTCATAAATTAAGCTGGCGTTACCTGTCGGGTGGAAATAGTGATTGCAATTTTCGAATCTAATCACATTATAGCACGGAGACAGGTAGACGAGGTGCCACGTCGCACCGGCTGTCCACGCATTCTAAAACTGACGCAATTACCCTAGATATCGCTGGTCCACCCTTTAGATCCGGTCTAAGCCACTAATATCAAGCCCTCTTCGCTGCCGACTATAAACTGATTACTTCTTTGGCGACTAGTGACGTTGGTGTATGCTGTGTTTGTGCTCGCTTCGACTGCGGCTTTTGTCGGATTAGCTATCACCAGCCCGTGGGTGAACGTCCGTTGCCACAGACCATTCACACCTGTTTTGGCGGTACCCAAGGGAACACCCAATTTAGCATTGTATTCCGGATACCACCAGTGCTCACCGCGCCAGCGCGTATTAAGGTCAAACGAATAGTACGCGTCGGTTAGTAGTGCTGCGGCCAGGCCCAATCTCATTCTCTTTACTTGCACCTTGCCACTGTGCAACAACCGTGTCTGTTCAGCCTTAGGGAGGGACCAGGCATTATAGGGCGGTACGACCCCGCTGCTGCATGATAGTGTTGTGGTGACTGGTCTACGGCAGTGACCAACCCACCAGGTACAGTCATCAAGCAGCTGTTTCCAAGTTCTGTTGCCATTCAAAAATGAGTCGACCCAGTCTTCAAGCAACACGCCATTAAGATATGGCGCCGTTTCATGACCGGGTTGGTTAGCCATGACGATAGCAGTGGGTCCAGAAAGCTCACGCACCCGGTGTGCCATGGATAGTTTAGCCTGGCGCCAGGTGGCGTTCAGCCATGCAAGGTCGTCGAACTTACCTGTTGGTACTCCTTGAAAATGGAGGACCTTGGTTCCAAAGAGGTTACATTCCCAGGCATCGAAACCGGCGCCCATGCTATCCAGGAACACGCCGTCAATGTCGATTACCTTCATATGGCGCACAGCTTTCTGCGCGACCCATTCCACAACATCTGGATGAGCAAGGTTCAACATTGCGCTGCCGGGCCAGCCTGCGGCGATTGAACCGTCGGCATATCTCAGCCAGGCATTAGCGGGCAGGTTATTTGTTGATGTACGCGCATCAGGAGCGGAGGTGTAGTCTACCAGTTTGAATTCTGGATTAATCGCCCGAATTTTGGCGAGGTTGAGATTTGTCTTTTTAACTTGATCTGCGTCAGAATAGTTCAGGCTCAAGCCGCCAATACATAGGCAGCAACCCGCGGCATACTCAATCTCCGCGGGACTCATATTAGGCCCAACACCCACGCCGTAGCAGTTAGTAATCCGAACGTCGTGCCGTGTGGTTCGGCGCTCGGGGCTAAATCCATTTAGTCCTGCCAAGCCAGCAGTTAGCAAGAATTGTCTTCGGTTAAATTGCATTTTCGAATTCCGTTTGCGCAGGATCGTCGCATCTATTCAGGATGTGGTACGGGCGAAACTCTAGCCAGTCCTCCAGTGTCGCCACATTGGCGGGGTCTCTTCTGCTCCTTGCAAGGAAACCCACGCCGTGTTGAGTCATCGGATCCTGATCAATGGGTTGGTATCGTAGGTCAACGCTCCATCTTACCTGCGAGGATAGATTTGGTGTGGAGGAGTGAATACACCGATCGTTAAACAGTATGGCACTTCCTTTAGTAACCGGAAGAGCAACAGGGTTTGTGCGTTTACGATGGCGTTCCAGATGCCTCTCATCCAGTTCTGTGTAGCCTGTGCCTGTTACCGCCTCCGTGTGATAGGATAGTATGGGAGTTCGGTGCGTCCTCGGCCAGATGTGCAAGCATCCATTTAGCGGCGTGGCGTCTACTAAGGGTATCCAAACAGTAATTACGGGGTTAGATTTAGCACCGGGCCAGTATGACTTGTCCTGATGCCAGGGAACTGCGCCCGCAGCTACACCAGGTACCTTGGGACGAGTGTTGTACACAGGATTCGAAAAGATTTCTCCACCTATTAGGCTCTCCACGGCATCCAGGATTTTTGGGTTAGCCATAAGGTGGAAGTAGCCAGGTCTTCTTTCCCGCCATGAACGACCGAACTTTAGGAATTCACTATCTGCTAGACCTTTAAATAGAAGCGCCAACCTGTCTTCGAAGGGCGCATCTGCATGAGCGTCATTAATTAACCCATGTTGCAGCATTTCGGCAGCTATTTCCTCCACCTTCTGTTCCATTGCAACTTGGGCGGGCGCTAGGTCCTCAGAGGAGAGGAGATTGGGCAGAACTACATACCCTTCGGCGATGTAGAAATCAATTTGGGACTTGGACAGCGAACCGGAAACGTGCTTTGATTGAAGTGCCATAGTATCTCCTTTGACTTACGCGGATTAACGAAACCATTCATACATTTATCATTCGCTCTGATTGCCTATTTTCCTGCAACTAATTTCAATTGCCCACCATTAATTGATCAACTGTTATCTGCTGCACGACTACCACCTGACTTACATTTAACTTATTTGTGTTACCATACACTCATGCTCCCACAGGTCCGCTACCACCCAATAAATCGCGTTCGCATTTTCAAACTCACGCATACCAGGGTGTATTGGATGGCCCCCGCGTAACAGCTCGCGCTTTAGTGCGTAGTGCGATGTGTTACTGCCAGCTCAATGGGCACGTAAAGCACCCACGCGAACTCGATGGGTGGTCATGAATGTCTATCTTGACATGGTTGCAGGGGATAAAGCATAATACCAGGAGTGTACGCGGCCAGATTGTATCTGAACTGCAAGATAAACCGGGAGGTTTTCGTTCTTGACTGCCCAACAGAACCGACGGTGGCTCATAGGAATTTTAGTTCTAGCCATTATTTCGGCTTTCATCTCCTTTACCAACAGGTCGTTCAAGTTAGGTTTCATTCACCTGGATACCAAAGCTCATCTCGGTTTGGACATTCAAGGTGGTCTCAGGGTAGTCTTGCACCCGGAAGTAAGTGTCTATAATAAGCAGCACCCCAACCAGCCTTGGGGACCAAGCCAGCTGAACCTTGTTCGTAAGATCATTGAAAACCGCGTGAACGCCACCGGAGTTGCCGAACCGCTCATCATGACAAATGAGGCGGCTAACCAGGTAATCGTGGAGCTTCCAGGTGTAAAGAACAAGAAGCAGGCAATTGAACAGTTGCGCTCTACTGCAAGTCTGCAGTTTTATCTGCTACCTCAGCTAGGTAATTCAACCAACACCCGCCTTGCAACGTGGTCGCAGTCTACAGTCACTGATCCTAAATCCGGCCAAACCCAGGATGTGTTGATTGATAACTCAACTGGACAGCCGGTTACTCCCGCGCAGCTTGAACAGCAAGTTTTCAGTAAGCCTGATCTGCTCGTTGCCACTGGCGCGGAGCTTTTGCCAAACTCTCGAGTGGTTCCAGATACAACACGCAACAATCAGCCCATAATTGAATTTTCGCTAGACTCAGCAGGAGCGCGCAGTTTCCGGGAGACCACGCGAGCACATATTCACGATTACCTGGGTATTTTCCTGGATGGGAAGCTGCTGACTGCGCCCTCCATAAATGACGTTATATCTGATAGTGGTGAGATTAACGGGAACTTTACCATTGAGAGTGCCAAGAGCCTCTCTGATAACCTGAACGCCGGTGCACTACCTGTACCGCTGAAGCTGCTTGAAACCCGCGACCTTCAGGCCACCCTTGGGCGCGATGCTGTACGTACCACCATGGTAGCCGGTGCTGTGGGCCTTCTAGTCGTTCTTGCCTTTATGCTATACAGCTACCGACTTCCGGGGTTCCTTGCAGATATCGCCTTGTGTCTTTACGCTATTTTCTCGTACGCTCTGTTCAAGATTTATCCTGTAACACTTACCCTTCCCGGCATCGCAGGCTTCATCCTGTCGATTGGCATGGCGGTAGATGCCAACATCCTGATATTTGAAAGGTTCCGTGAGGAGCTTAACGCTGGAAAGCCTTTGCGCACTGCAATTGACATTGGCTTTAAGCGTGCCTTCTCTGCAATCTTTGACTCAAATATCTGTACACTCATTACCTGTACGATGTTGTTCAACTTTGGCTCCGGGCCAATTCGCGGCTTTGCGCTTACCTTGGGTCTCGGCGTGGTTGTCAGCATGTTCACCGCAATCATGGTTACGAGGACATTCCTCTTCTCGTTGGTGAATTTGCCCTGGGCGCAGAATGTGAACATGTACGGACTAAAAGTGCATCAGTTCAACTTGCATGTCATGCGGCGGCCCTGGAACTGGCTTGCGTTTTCCACAATAATCATCGTTCCTGGCATTATATTGATGTTGCTGGGTGGCATTAAACCGAGTATCGACTTCAAGGGCGGTACAGAAATCACAATCAGCTATGCATCGCCGCAGAGTTCCGGGTCTATTCAGAGTCAACTGTCTAAACTGGGGTACCAGGATAGCCGCGTCGTACTCTCCGATACGCCTTTTGCAACCAGCAACAAATACCTTGCGATTATTACCACTCGCAAGCTTTCAGACGAACAGCGCGCCGCCTTGGTCTCCTCACTTACTAACAATGGCGCACTGCTTGCCCCTGGTCAAACGCTTAGCAACGTGGAATATGCCAATGTTAGTGGTGTAATTAGCAAGCAATTGACTCTTGGTGCTGTCTGGACCGTAGTTGCGGCATCATTGCTCATTGTGTTGTATCTCACTGTGCGCTTTGCAATAGGCGGCTTCAAAGAAGGACTAAAGTACGGCGTTTGTGCTGTCGCTGCTCTCCTTCACGACGTCCTGGTAGTCATGGGTTTCTTTGCCCTGATGGGCAAGTTTTTGAACTGGCAGGTTGACAGTCTGTTCGTTACAGCGATGCTGACTGTTATTGGTTTCTCAGTTCACGACACAATTATAGTCTTTGACCGAATTCGCGAGAACCTCCAACATCGCACAAAAGGCGAGACGTTTGCCGATTTAACCGATCGTTCCATAAATCAGACGTTACTTCGATCCATTAAGACCTCGTTTACAGTTCTGATTGTCCTGACGATGCTGGTGATCTTTGGCAGTACTGAAATTCAGCATTTTTCCGCGGCACTGTGGGTTGGAATCCTTAGTGGTACATACTCGTCAATCTTCAATGCTAGCGTATTGCTGGTGATGGCAAAGCGAAACGATCCCGCTTTCACCATATCGCGCTCACCTGGAACCAGCGCTTCCACACGCACTCAGATTGCTTCGTCAGGCGATCGACCGCTCGTCCCAGCGGCTAGCGTGTCCGGGGCGTCGTCATCCGCGGTATCAACCGCATCAGAAGTAAAACCAGGCGATTCGGGAAGTGACGGAGCAGCACCTAGCGCTGAGTCGGCCAGTAATGGCGCCGATCGTACCCCTAAGGCCCCAAGGCGACAGCCGGTACGTCGAAGGCGGATGTAAGGGGTTGTAAATAGAACCTTAATGGGAACTTAACTGCATAGTTAATCTGTTTCATGCTATAATGGCAGTGGTAAATTAGGTGAGTTTTCGCTGACAACGTCCTCCGCCTAGTCGTACCAAAAAGAAAAGTGTTTGTTTCCTGTCGCGGAAATACGTCGAGACTCATGAACAATCCGGCGCCGCGCTGAGAGGAGTGATCTATCGTATGTCGTCTGATGAGAGGGTTCCGGAGAATACGGAGATGCCCGTAAGCGAAGACGCAGGGGCCAGAGTAGAGGCCGGCGTGGTCGAAGCGGCAGCATCTGCCGAGGCAGGTACGCCGGCGATTGAAACCCCGGTTACTGCCGCCGAACCTGCTCCGCCCGCCGCAACTGCCTCCAATAAGGCAAAAGTGGACGATGTCTCCATGGATGCCCTGGAGCAATATCGACCCATGCAGGCCGGAGATGTTGTCGTGGGTGTTGTCATGCGTGTCGATCGAGACAGCATCCTCGTAGACGTTGGCGCCAAAACCGAGGGCGTAATTCGAGCCTCGGAATTAACCCGCGAACCGAACGTGCTTCCCGAGAGCATTGTGAAAGTTGGAGATGAGATTCGTGTGATGGTTGTCGATCCGGAAGGACATGACGGCAATCCGGTTCTCTCCAAGAAGCGAGCGGATTTTGAGCAAGCGTGGTTCCAGCTTATGGATTCACGTGACCGCAAAGAGACCGTGCAAGGGAAAGTGTTGGAGCGGGTGAAGGGTGGCCTTCGCGTGGACGTAGGATTGCCTGGCTTTGTGCCGGCATCACATGTTGGCGCGACCGGACAGCGTGTAAATCTGGATCAGTTCGTTGGTCAAACCGTGCCGCTTAAGGTTCTCGAAGTCGATCGAGACCACCGCAAGGTGATTATGTCTCATCGGCTCGCTATGGAAGATGACAGGCTCGCCCGCAGCAAGGAGACTCGTGAGGGGTTAAGCGAGGGGCAAGTACGCAAGGGTGTCGTGCGACGACTGACTACTTATGGTGCCTTCGTCGATCTTGGTGGTATCGACGGCCTGCTGCACATTAGTGAGATGTCCTGGACACGGTTGTCGGATCCGCGTGAGGTGCTTCACGAAGGCCAGGAAATTGATGTGATGGTTCTAAAGCTTGACCTCAAGCAGAACCGAGTTTCACTGGGTCTTCGCCAGATCCTTCCAGACCCGTGGAAAGATGTTACTACACATTACAGCGAGGGCCAAGTCGTAACCGGAACCGTAACGCGGGTTGTGCCCTTTGGTGCATTTGTTCAACTTGAGGGCGGCATTGAGGGAATCATTCCAAATGCTGAGTTGCTCAGGACGCCCAACGGAAGGGGTAGTGTTCCCGTAGCCCAAGGGGAAGAGGTCACAGCAAAGATTCTCACTCTTCGCCCCGAGGAGCGAAAAATTTCACTGTCGTTGCGCGCGTTGGTTCCACAGGAGGAGGCAGTTGTCGCTCAGGTACCTGTAACGACCAACCCAGCGCCTCCGCGCGAGGGCAATCGGCGCGAGCGTAATCGTTCCCGCGATGAAGACCGCGAGGATTATGGTCGGTATGCGCCCAGCCGACAGGAAGAGCCACGCTTTACGATCGGTGATGCCTTTGCCGCCGCGCAGAAGCAGAAGAGCCGTCGCGAGCGTCGAGCGATGCTCGAACAGGAAGAGGAGTTCCTTGATGACGAACTCGTTTTGGAAGACGAGCCAGTAGAAGAGGAAATCGAAGAGACCGAGCAGGCGTAAGCTTCGCGCGCTATGTTCCTCATTGGGCTAACCGGTGGGATAGCAGCGGGAAAGAGTGCAGCGATGCGCTGCCTTAGTGAGCTTGGGTGTATCTGCTTTAGTGCAGACGAAGCGGCTCGGGCCGTTTTGATACCCCAAGGTTCGCTATTGCAGCGCATCGCTTTTCGTTTTGGTGATGCTGTTTTTGCTGCTGATGGTACGCTGGATCGTAATCGTTTGGCTGGTGTTATCTTTGCAGACGCTGGCGCTCGCATGGACCTTGAACGGATAATGCATCCGGCAATCATTAATCTCCTTTTGGAGCAGGTTGCTTCAGTGGAATGGGACTTTCCCTCAGACATCGTCGTTGCAGTCGAGATTCCCCTTCTTTTCGAGAGTGGACTTGAAGTTGACTTCAACCTAACACTTAACATCGAAGTTCCTGTCGAGACGCAGATCGCACGCCTTACGAAGCGGAATAAATTGACGCCCGAAGAGTCTCGTGGTCGGCTGGAGGCACAGCTGAGTAACGAGGAACGACGGAAACGGGCGGCCGTTACAGTCACAAACAACGGGACCCTCGGTGAACTGTCCGCCGCACTTTTCGCTGTGTTGAACCGTCTTAACCTATCGATAGGCTCATACGAGCGATACCGAGCAATAAACCCCTAGACGTCGATTGACATCCGATTCTGGGAACTTTGTCTCACTCCGTCTGTTACTTGGTTTTAGATACCACGCTGATCTGCGATTCAACGAGAAAATAGTTCTTGCATTTTCCTATAGTGCATGTTATAATCGCTGTGCTGAAAGGCGTGTGATGTGCCGGGCAACCAGGCATATCAGGTGTAAGTGGCGATAGCTTAGGTATGTTTTAATGGTCCGAGGCGACCTGCGCGCGGCCGATTAAAAGTCTACCGAACCCCCGTGAGCTAGCCAAATAAGTGTTGCCGGGCTGAGTCCCCCTGAGCCTATGGCACTAAGCGCCCGTTACTTTCAGCTGGCGGACTGACGTCGCATGAAAATTTGACGTTTGGTGGTAGGGTGCGCCGACGCATGCGTTGCCTGCCGAAAGGGTGGTATTGCAGCCGCCTTTTTGTGCTACGCTAGTCGTAATGGCGTATTCCTAATTCAGGAGGTAGGACCTGCCTTGAACAGAGCTAGATGTAATAATGCCGTCCTGCAGTTGTTCCTGTTTGCCCTGACACTGATGCTGTGGTCAGGCGTAGCCGCAAAGGCCCAGGGCAGTGTACGGACAAGCCGCGCGACGCACCCGGTGTCGAAAATCGCGCCAACGCGTCAGGTTGGCGCGTACAATCACGCTTTCTTCCCGCCTAATATGGCAAAGCTGCCGTCTTGGGTGACTTTGCGTCAGTGGAGTCCGAACGGAACCACTCGAGCCCCTGGTGACCAGATTGTGCCTCGGCAGACAATTCTCCTGAGTAAGTCTGTCCCAAGTGCGCAGTTCTCGGTCACGCCGGCTACCGCGGCTAGCGAGCATCCATTCTGGACCGCGGACGAGAAATACATCTACTTCGACAGCAATCGCGTGGATGCCACCGATACGGGAACCACACCTCGTCCAGACGGTATCTATAACATCTTTCGCATGTTCCCGGATGGTAGCGGAATTGTTCAAGTTCTTCCAGCAACTGTAAACCAGTTAGAGCCCGTAGTCTCGACTGATGGTGGTCGGCTAGCTTTTGTTGGCGGCGGTACCATTGTATCGGGTGCTGGAACTGCCCACATCGTCACATCAGGCTTTAACCTGTACCTGCTCAATCTCAATGCATCCAGCACTGCAGTTCCGCTTACAAATGTGAGTGGTGGGCCCTCATTCGCAGATGTTCAACACCCCACGTGGTCGCCAGGTGGGAACGCGATCGCATTTGCCGGAGAGCTGAGTGGGCAGACCGTTTACCACATCTTTACGGTCAATGTTTCTACTGGCCAGATTACCCAGCTGACAGGCGGCGCTGCCAACTCAGATAGCGCGCCTGCTTGGTCTCCCGATGGCAACGTAATTGCCTTTCAG
Organism: Chthonomonadaceae bacterium; assembly: GCA_027450145.1. Classification (GTDB taxonomy): domain Bacteria; phylum Armatimonadota; class Chthonomonadetes; order Chthonomonadales; family Chthonomonadaceae; genus JAJZFK01. The sequence continues at coordinate 42,595 of DAIDKH010000021.1, forward strand.
TCCAACGCCTCCAGTTTTCCCAACGGCGCCGCGCCGGCAGCGGCCCCCGGCACCAAGGCCAACTATGATATTTGGCTTGTAAGCACGAATCCCGCATCACTATGGTTTTCGCAAGCCTCGAACTTTTCAGTCAGTGGGCAATTTGCAAACAACTACAGTCCGGCGTGGTCCTCGCTCACCGTAGACCCACAAGGTGTTATCCCATCTGTGGCATCAGGTCCGGGTGCAAAATCCAGTCAGGAAATGCTGGCCTTCGCGACGGACCGCGAAGACACAAACAACGACGGTGTGGCGAATGCCATCAATCCCAACCACTCTACTGACATATATTGGCTGGACACCACAATCACGCAATCTCAACCCGGCGAATTTATCGATTCAACACCGGAGTCCAATGGCAACGTTGCACACAAGCTACAAACCAGTCAACCTGATACGGCCATGAATCCGACCGAGCCAGATTATAATTTTGACCTGGCCCACACGACAAATGAGGACATGCCCACATGGCCCCAATATCAGCGCAGTTACCGGATCGCGTTCCAAAGTGACCGTGGTGGCGTCGAGCAGCTGTGGGCCGCTGAACTCATCGACATCAACGCTCCCACGTTGCTAAAATATGATCAGAACAATAACGAGATAGTCCACGTCGCTCTGAACAGCACGCCTGACGTGGGCGCAAGGCAATTCAATGCCGGAGACACGGTCAGATTCCGTGTTCGCGCCGTAGATTATCAGAGCGGTGTCGAGTCTGTATTTCTCCAGATTAAGTGCCCATCGAGCGCAGAACGTAGTTCCGACGGAGTAGAGCATAAAGTCTTCGCTGCGGGTAATCTTCCGCTCAATAACAACGACACCATCCTGAATGTTCCGGTGGAGCGTGATTACCAGGCCGTAGACGCGCAAGTGGCCGACCAGCCTGCTGTAAACGCTTTACCTAAATTTAAGGCGACGGGGGTCAATGGCTCCCCTGCCGGCTGGCCGGGTGGCAACCTGTACACCCCGGGTAACGACGCCGTAGCGTTTACCGGGCTGCAAAATCCGCCGGACGTCGCGAACTGGGTTTCTCCCCTTGATCCCACCGCAGCGCCAGTCCAGCCAGCCGATGGGCAGGGCGGAGCTTGGCTACAACTTTACGACGACGGCCCGACAACGTCGGGGGGGCATGAGCCCGCAGGCGAGGTGGCCGGTGACGGTGTCTTCACTGGCACCTGGACGACACCCGCAGCGTTCCCCAGCGACTGGGTGATAGATGTCATTGTTCGTGATCGGGCGGTAGATCCCTTCAACACTGCAAATGCGGTCAACTGGAAGATCTACGACAACGTCTGGGGCTTTTCAACAAAGCCATTCCAATCTCGTAGCAATGTACTATTCGTTGACGACTATTGCTCCGGTCAGAAATTCCTTCGGAACAGGTTCGGTGTTGGTTCGTTCCGCAATGTGGGTACCATTCCTACTGAAAGCTGGATGACCGAGATATCACCGACACTGTTCCCAACGAAGTATCTTGCCGGAACTACGCAAGGAACCCTCATCGGTTGGCAGAACACCCTGGGGCAGTACTCCTACACGGACAACCTTGATAACGACGGGAGTGGAATTCCGCCGACGCAGCGCTACGACATATGGCGCATACAGTGCCGCGGGCCGCTGCCTGTCAACATACTCAATCTGTACGCACCATATACAGTTGCGAATCCGCCGGCATCGGTTTCGGCAGGAGCGCCGGCGACCGTTCAGGTAGCAGAACGGTGCGTTATCTGGGACTCGCCGTATTCTGGTGACCTCTTTGTCGGCCCTGGCACACTTCTGGATCAATCAACCCAAACAGAGTTGACGAACTTTGTGCAAGCTGGCGGTCGCCTTTTCGTGTGTGGTCAGGATGTTGCATGGGGACTTACCCTAGGCGGAGGCTATCCTACTAATCCGTTCCTAACCACTGTGCTTGACTCGCAATACGTGGCGGATACGGCAACACCTAACGGTGATCAACAGATCAATTTGACAGGGACGTGGGGGGCCAATCCGATCTCCTACGAAACCTGGCAGCCTCCGATTTACCACAACTATCCGGGCACTGCGACCACAACCGATAATCCTCCGGGGCTTGCAGGCAACTTCCAGCTAGGCCCGAACGCACCCAAGCAGCTAGCGGACTCCGTCTCCGCTGACAATCAAAGCACACCTGATCAGATCTCATTCACCGGAGCCGCCGGATCGAGCGGGATTGATGGTACTTACGATTACAATGGCTCACCCGCAATCGTGTGGAACACGAACACGACCAACGGCTCTCGCGTGGTGTATTCACCATTCGGTTGGGAGGCGATTGTTCCGTCGGCCTTTGCGCCCACAGGATCGACAAACGTTCTATTCATGCAGAACTGGAGAACGGAACTCCTTCACAATGTTCTCGATTACCTGCGAACGGGCAGAATAATTGGTACTGCGCGAGTTATCAACTCGCAGACTGGTGCAACCAGCGCCCTTGCCGGAGTATTAGTTAGCGCGATCTCACCGAAGACCGGAGCGGTTGTGTCAGCGGCGGTTACTCAATCTGATGGAACCTACGATATCCAGGGCCTTCCACCGGACGGCATCTATACGGTGATCGCGGTAAAATCGGGCTATGTAACCCAGCACGTTCCTGGAAGCGCCTTCCACGGTGGATACCAGAGCACGACTGATTTCTACATGACGCAGGCACAGCCCGGGACAATTACCGGCCATGTCTTGACACAAACGACGAACCTGCCGGTTGGGCAAGCAGTGGTTACCGCGACGGATACGACTGATCCGACTAACCCGTCGCCTGCTACGTTCACGGCTGTTTCCAACCCTACCGATGGGTCCTACTCCATACAGAACGTGCCAGCCAACGCAACCTACAGCCTGGCAGTTACCAATGCTGCCGCACTAGGCTACAGCGGAACCGTCGAGGGGACATATACTGGGATTGCTGTAACCCCGCAGGGTGTGGTCAGTGGAAAAGACTTCCACATGAAACAGCAGCCGGGTTCCATATCCGGTTTTGTCCACATTGCAACAACGTCGGGAACTGATACAGGGACACCGATCGCTGGTGCCACTGTTACCGCAACGGGTGCTGCGCCAAGTGGTGGAGGTACTGCGCCGACGTTCACTGCGACCACAGCCACCGACGGTACATACACGATTAGCTCGGTGGATGTGGGTACTTACACAGTCGTGGCCACGGCGAGCGGCTACGCAGCTAGTGCGAGTGCCTCCGCGACAGTGGCAAGCCAGCAAAACACGCCAAATATCAACTTCCTGTTGAAGGCGGTTCCCGCGGGTTCGATAACTGGTCTGGTAGAAACATCGACAGGAATACCTGTCAGCGGTGCGACAGTAACGGTGACAACAAGTTCTGGTGGAACGCTAACCGCCACTACCGGAGCTGTACAAAATGGCACGGATACCAACGGCAATGCCATTACTTATAACTACACGGTTCCCAATGTACCGGCAGGAACGACCGTCACGGTCTCGGCGGCAAAGTCGGGATATACAGCGGCCGCACCCACTAGCGTTACAGTCACGATCACACCTGGAACCGCATCCAATGGGGTCAACTTGATGCTCAACCCGTTGGCGATATTTAGTAATGGACTGTCGTTAGTGTCCTCGCCGTATACATACACTCTGGCGGGAGCACCGGAGGACGTAGCGACGCTGCTATCGGTCCCGCAGTCGGATGTTGCCGATGGCGCCTTCCAGTTCATATATTGGAGTAGTGCCTCACAGCAATACGTTTCCCATCCGACGCCGCCGGCGGATACGTTCCACTTGGGCAACGGTTACTTCATGTTGGACACAAACAGTGCAACAGCGCTGGCACTGACCACGCTGGGTACACCAGCACCACAGACTGGCGGTGTTTACAATGACTTCGATATTCCGCTGACGACGGGATGGAATATGATTGGGTGTCCGTTCACGTCACCAGTTGACTTCACTAAATTGCAAGTGAAGTTGCCTAGTGGGCAGCTGGAAGACATGCTCACAGCGCAAAGTGGTCCAAATCCCGTCCTTGGCGCGGCCTTGTGGACGTTCCAAAACGGAGCCTACGGTGTTGTCTATACCCTTGATCCATACCGAGGGTACTATCTCCAGGCTTTCCAGCCGTGTACACTGGTGGTTCTCAGCAGTGCTCAACAGTCTCGTGGAGTTGCCTCCAAGTCGACCGGTCGTGCACTGGAATATGCAACTACGACCACCGGTAGTTGGAAACTGGACCTCGTAGCATCTACGAGTTCGGCCGTAACTTCGCGGGCAGTGGCCGGGCAGTACGGGTTGGCAACAAACGGTTATGACGTCTACAAAATGCAGGCACCGCCGGCAGCGTCCAACCGCAATGTGTCGATTTCGTTCCAGGAAACCCAATGGGGTACAAAGAGCGGAAACTATGCGGTAGATGTAAGGTCAACGGCAGCCAATACGTGGCACTTTACCGTACAAAGCAACGTTCCGAATGCACCTGTAACGATCACCTGGCCAAATCTGGCAACCATTGGGCGACGTACGTTAACGGCGACGGATCTTCAGACTGGCCAGACGTTCAACCTGGCCGATCGTGCGGCATATGTAATACCTGCTGGACCAACGGGTGTGACGAGACAGTTCACGCTCTCTGCGGAGCCCGGAAGTCGAGGAATGTTGCAGGTCCTAGACCTAGCTACAAACCTCGCGTCAACGCGAGCCGATGGAGCGGTCTCTGCCGCCAACATCACGTGTACGCTTACTCGTGATGCCTCGGTGACTGTGAACATCATGCATAATGGTGAGCCGATCCGGACATTGGTGGCCGGGCAAACACGTGCAGCCGGTCCCGTGACGGTCACGTGGGACTTGAAAGATAACTCGGGTATCAGGGTGCCTACCGGTAGCTATCAAGTGCAGCTTACTGCTGTTGATGCAAATGGTCACCGTGTTCCGATGTATGTACCGCTGGTAATCACGAGATAGGTTAGACCTGGTGCGGGCAGGTTTCTGCCCGCACGGTACAGGCCAAATTAAATCTATGCAGAAATCAACTACACTTGTAAATTTCGAGCGCAACTACCTTCCAGGGCAGTGCAGCCTGGCTGCATGCATCCTGCGCTCCACCGCCCGGCTGCCTCTGCGGCGCGGTAACTCTGAAGGAGGAGACGAAAGAGTGAACACCAATCGCAGGAGCCCGGCAGTATTAGCCGCATACAGGTTGCTGCCGACGGCCCTGATCGTACCGCTGATCTTGTTGGCTGGGGTGCGTGCGAAAGCGCAAACCCTCCAGCAGACGACCTCCGTGATAGTCGGTGACATCACGGACGAGGGCAGCAAGACTGCTTCAACGCCGTTAGCCATTGCAGCGAAGAAGGACATCTACAACGAGTTGATCTCAGCTGGCGCCGGTAAATTCAATCCGGTCTCCCCAGGTTCTGTGATCGCGCAGGCCCAGCAGCTTACTCCACCGCTGCCAGCCCCGACAGATCCGTACGGCGCTTACAACTACGACAAGTTCGATTACTTCAGACTTGCCGCTGCCACGTCTGCGGATGCAGTGCTCACGGGTTCGGTCAAAGTATATCCGTCGCGTGCGGGTGGCTCAGTCGCTCTGCAGCTCGTAATGACCGACGTTGCATCTGGCGAACCGATCAACGGTACTCAGCAGATCGTCCGGATTCACACGATGCCTGGCGAGAGTGCGACTTCCCAAGAGGCGATACTTAAGACCCTTGACGACGCCTCACTTGCTGCTGTGACCTCCATGGTCCAGAACCAACTGGTTACAGCAACAGTCCTTCAGATCAACCAGAACGTTGTCCTCCTTAACAAGGGCACACGCGACGGGATCAAGGTTGGGGATGACCTGGTCGTTCTGCGTCGATCAGCCGCCGGGACGATGACCAAGGTTGGTACCATTCGGGTCGCGCGGGCCTATGCCACAGACTCTGAATGCGACGTTCGAACTAACCTAACCGGTATCTCGCCCGAAGATGTGGCCCGGGTACTCTACCGACCAGAATTCGTTTATCTCCCTGGGGGTGGTGTTTCGGAGCGCAAGGTTAATACCAGGATCAACCTAAGTACCATTGGCCGAACGCTGTCTGTTCTTGGCTTGGGAGTTTTGGTGGCTGCCGCGGTAAAGGGTGGCCAAACATCGACCATGAATGTTACGGCTGAGCCGACTTCACTGGATGGCGTTACTCCTGTGGTGCGGATCTCTTGGGCAGACAATATCTTTGGGCAAGCTGGTGTCTTGCAGTATAAGATTTACAGGGGTCCTGATTTTCCTCCTGGTTCGCCAGGCTCGGGAAATACTTCAACCAACAACGGTAGTAATACCGGCACTGGTACTGGGACAGGTACCGGGACAGGTACAGGAACTACGAGCTTCATCGGCGGTGTTCCAATTGGGGTTACCACAGGTAATTTCCACTACTTCTATGATCAGCCATCTCCATACTTCCCGTTTGCGAAGGCTGGCGGCTTCTACACTGCTAGCTCGAACGGTGGTAACAACACGGGTGGTTCATCTTCGACAACCGGCACCGGCACCGGCACAGGCACTGGAACCGGAACGGGCACAGGAACTTCCACGCAGGGCTGTGGAACGGGCGTTTATCTCGGTGATACGGGCTTCACAGCTGGGAACCAGTACACGTACTATGTGACCGCGATCATATTGCGGCAACCGACTGAGACCGGCGCAACCTCGGGTACCGGCACAGGTGGCCTTGGTGGTGGAGGTATTGGCGGTGGCACAGGAGGTATTGGAGGCGGTACAGGAACCGGTACGGGCATCGGTGGTGGCACCGGTACTGGAACGGGAACTGGGACTGGTAACACGGGAAATACTGGCAATGTCAACGGTGGCGTGTGCATTGAGACTGATCCGGTTGCGTCTAATTTCGCTACACCGATCACTCCGGCAATCGCCCTGTCTCCTGCTGCGAACTCGGTCGTACAGTTAACCTCGTTTGCACCAACTTGGACTAGCCGACGCGGTGCCGACCTGTTCGTTGTCGAGGTATCTTTGGATAGGTCGTTCAAGAATGCAAGCCAGATCTATCAGATCCAAGCGTTCTCGACAGCACCAAACCAGGATGGGGTTACTCAGCAGCTACCATCACCCATCAACCTGGAAACGGCGGCTCCATTGCTCCTAAACCCTGCGTTTAAAGCGTTCGTATCACCTCTGGCGGGTACTACACCGGCGACCCCGACAATGTACTATCGTATCGGTGCGCGACACGATGAGGACGTACCGGGTCCGGTGAGCGCTATCACAGGCAATTCCGGAGATAGTAGTCGACAGTTCCGGTATGTTTATGACCAGCCAGTTGCCTTCCAGCCAGTGGCCACTCCGCCGCCACCGCCTGGTAAGGGCGTAAGTATGGCAGCGAACAGTCTTAATCAGGCTGCGCTTACTCGCGGTGCCGCTCTCATCCATCCGGCAATGCCACGTTCAGTAGGTGTTGCGCAGGCTGGTGTGGGGCATCCAACGACGCCTCAAAACGTACTCAATGGTCGGGGACGAACCCGCCACTAGGGTGTATAATTGGCAGGTGGATGTGGCATAGCCCATCCGCCTGCTATCTGCCGCAATTTTGAACACTTATCTTTCGACGCTCCCTCCGCGCGAAGAGAGAATCGCCCGGGCTAGGCCCATCTCAAGGCCGCCGGTCAAGGAGATGCCATTATGTTTCGTAGGCTAAGGCTTCCTCATATTGCCGCCTGCTTTGTAGGGGTGGCATTGTGTGGCGCGCCAATTGCGGCGCGGGCAGCTCAAGCGCCGAGCTTCGTCAATGGGTCGATCGTATTGTACTGCCAACCGGGTACACCGATTACGACCGTTAATGCTCTCGCAGCAAAAGTAAACGGTACGGTAACGCCGCTATTACTGGCAGATTGTTACAAATTGGTTCTTCCTGTGGCCCAGCAGGATAGTGCAGACACGCTAAATGCCGTGGCCACGCTGAAGACCGATCCGAATGTCCGGTTTGTCTCGCCAGACACAATTTTTACCACAAACGCCAGTACGGCAGCATCGGTGACGCCGAATGACCCTCTGTACCCTAGTCAGTGGGGCTTGCCCCAAATTAACATGCCACAGGCGTGGGTATTGCAAAAGGGTTCAGCGAATTGTGCGGACATTGATCAAGGTTACGATATTACCCATCCTGACCTTATTGGGCAGTACCTTCCGGATAGTTACAATGTCGTAACAAATTCGAGCAACGGGGCGCCCAGTGGGCCAGACCCAGAGAATCAACACGGTGTATCAACCAGCAGCGTAATTGATGCTCTCACGAATAATGGTATCGGGATGGCGAGCGTTTGTGGCTGGGGGACAACCAAGGTCCTTGGCATAAAAGCAGGATCCGGTGGCACGTTTGCGATTACGGACCTGATAAATGCGCAGAATTATGTTCTTCAAAAAGCCACAACGGACAATATCGTCGCATGCAATGAGAGTTACGCTGGCCCCGGAGACCCCACGAACACCGCGGATCCTATGTATGTGTCGACGCAGCTGCTAACGCAGGCCGGCGTGGTTGTTGTTGCTGCAGCGGGGAACTCCTCGGCTGACGACCATACCTCTACACCGGCTGGCTATGTATTTCCGAATTTCCTTACGGTCGCGGCTCTCAATCGCAATTCCCAGCCAACGTATTACACCGACTACGGAAAGATTGATATCTCTGCACCTGGTGGGGAGCAGTTTTCAAATAACGATCCGAACGGATTGGTAGTCGCAGTCAATGGCTCCTATGCATTCGAACAGGGAACGTCGTTTGCAGCACCCATGGTTACGGGCGTTGTAACACTCCTGCGCTCGATCAAGGGCGTAACGCCAGCGAAGGCTGTTTCGCTTATCGAGTCGACCGCGAACCATACCGCTACTGGTCAGAGCACTGTGCCCGATACGCGATTTGGATATGGCGATGTCGATGCGTACGCTGCATTGTTGCCTGTATCATTCACGGCTTCGGTAATTTCTCCACTCGGGCTCAATGCTGCGGGTCAAACGACCGACCCGACCGGTGCGGCGCCGCCTGCCATCGAGAGCCTTAAGCCGACGTTGCAATTCCAGGTCAGCAATATTCCCATCGCTAACGTGAATGTCAATATCATCAATAGTGATAACACTACGACGCCAATCATCAGCGGGGGAGTCCCTGTAGCGGCGGTTACTAACTTTGTAGTAACAGGTGACCAATCAGGCCTCAATGGCCCCTACACGATCTCACTTAGATATCCGTTTAATGCTCCTCTTGCGACGCAAAACGTAACTGTTCAGATCACGGCTCAACCCACAGATACGACAATCGCCCCTGTGGTAGACACGCGTACCTTTACGATACAGCCGCACACATTCAACGGCGGTCTTAACTTTGTATCGTTCCCGTATAACGAAACGGCCGCAGACTCACCGTCCGGTACAGTGCGATCCATAGGTCAGTTACTTTCTGCCACGGATACCGTTCTTTATCGGTATGTGCCGCAATTGTTGCCTGGCAATCTCTCGCCCTACGCGGTAAGTAGCGCGTCCACTGCCCCGGTGCTCCCGACGGAAGCGAGTCTGGATCCGCCGAGTATTAATCAGAACAGGCCGGCAGATCTAGGGCCTGTAGGCGTGGGCTACTGGATGAAGACGACGGCGAGCACCCGGTTCACCACTTACGGAACTGATTACAGTAACCAAACTGTCAATGTTCCGCTGCACGAAGGTTGGAATATGGTTGGCGATCCGTTCCCATTTGCAGTTGGGTTCGGTTCTATCGAATTCCAGACGCCTGCCGGCAACCTGTTGACGGCTGCAAATGCTGCAGCACAGGGTGTTATTCTCCCATACATCTACACGTACGCGGGCGGGCAATATTCCTTCTCCCAACTGCCCGGTGGTTCCTTCCTTCCCTGGCAAGGAGCCTGGATCTATGTGGTGCCGGCAACCAGTGGAACCATAGCCCAATCTAGCAACGTTCTCACGATGATTGTTCCCCCTGCTGGAAGCCTGGAGGGGTCATCGTTTAGCCGGGCTAGTGGAAAGAGTAATTACTCCGCGCCAGCGCCTTTATGGACTCTTAACATAGAGGGCGTGAGAGCTGGAGTACCCGCCACTGGTGTCACAATTGGACTTGGAAGCGGTTCCACAGCCGGACGTTCAGCTGGGGCCCCTGTTCCCCCAATGGTTGGTCACTATGTAGAGGTTGCATCTGCACCCAGTGGGCCATCCGGTCTCGCTTATATGCAAGATATACGCTCTGCTTCCGGCACTCAGACTTGGAAACTAGCGGTGTCGACGGACAAAGCCACTGGTGCACCTGTGACTATCAGTTGGCCCGGTATTGTTCATGTCCCTCGGACATACAGTTTAACTCTTACCGATCCGTCTACTGGCGCGGTCGTTGATATGAGAAGGAATAGCTCGTACCAGGTTTCCATGCCTGTAGGGACCACGACCCGCTCTCTCAGCATCTCAGTCAACCCGGATCCTACGATGGGGCGCGCGGTTCTCTCTGGTCTCACAATCAACGAACTTGCTGCAGCTCGCGGTACCGCCGGTCATACCTTCGACATTGCGTACAATATCTCTCGGTCAGCACAAGTGAGTGTCAGTGTCGTGGGCCTGAACGGAAACAATCTGGGTGAGATCTCAAACACCCGAGCGGCATCTGTGGGAACTAACCACGTAACTTGGAATGCTGCCGATGGCAATGGGCGTCTGCTTCCAGCAGGTGTTTACACCATTGTGGTACGTGCAATTACGAGCACTGGTCAGGTTAGCAGGGTAACGTATCCGGTCACCCTTACCGGACGCTAGATAGGAAATCGATCAGTTTGGGCTAAACTACACCCAAACTGATCTATCGAATCCCGGTAGGCGGGACCGGAAGGTGATTATAAATGATTTCTAATTCAGGTTCTGGCAACGGTGCGGTGGTTCCCCCAGCCGTGCCGCGATTGAACAAAGTATCAGGGAGGTTCTCCTAATGGGGTGGATTAAATCACTAACTATTGGGGCCAAGCGGCTAACTGCCCTCACCGTAGCCGGAAGCGCACTGCTGATAGGCATCGGAATGGCTGCCAATGCCCAGGGCGGTGGTGACCCCTACGGCAGCGGCTACGCGTACTACACGGGTACCTCAGCTGCTGACCTGCTTTTGACTGCTACGAATAACGTACTTGCGGTCACTATAGGGGTGGGGGCTAATCAGGCAGGGTCGCTAGCAGTCTATAATCAGGGCGGTGTTCCCGGTGAACCCACGCCCAACCCAATCATGGCGCCCTATTTCCCACGCGCGGCTGTGAAAGTTACAGACCTGCTGGGCAATAGTTTCACTGCTTACCTTGGTTCTCACCTGTTCCTGCGGGTGGATGGTGGTACGCCGAATTACCAGAATGGCGGCTGGGACTACACAGTCGGCAGCTCGAACTTTGGGAACTGGATAGAAGCGCCAACGCCTGTAGGTAAACATATTGAAGCACGTTGGGCAACCTTTTTGGCCGGCACAACCACGGGCACGGGTGGAACTGGAGGCACCGGTGGCAGTGGTGGTACAGGAGGGACGGGTGGAACCGGCGGCACAGGTACCGGTACAACGGTTGGAACCACGCCGATCATCAATCCACAGATTGAAGTTGACATGACTATTTACCTGGTCCACGATCAGGCACGGTTTTCTTTTCATGTCATAAATAACGATACTCGCGGGCACCAGGTGGGACTGGCCTTCGTACAAGAGATTCAGCCAGATCCCAACAACATCTTCGGCCTAGACACGCCCATTCGCTTTCCGGGATCGCCCTATCTTCATTACGAGACGATTCTGCAGGGCAGCCAGATACCGTCGTACTACTACACTCAGATGCCGGTGAGCGCCAGCGAGAACCACACAATTCGCGGGCAGATGCAGCCGTGGGTTGCTGGCGGGGCTGAGCCGACACCACCTACGCGGATGGTTGTTGGCAAGTTGCTGGCGCTTGACGGGAACCTGATTGATCCCACCAGTGGTGATTACCTGTCTAGCCCAACTCCACGCTCATTTCAGAACGTCTGGAACTATGCAGGCCCAGAGTATCCGCTCACACTGTTAACTCCGCCCAATAATGCTCCTCTTCTGCAACCAACACAGCGAATAGATACGCAGAGCAATAACGCTCAAATTGAGGCAGTGGCGCTTCTTTGGGATCCTCAGACGATTCAGCCGGGACAGACAATACCCATTCGGACTTACATCGGAAGCGATGCGTCATCCGCCGATGACGGAACTCCGTTGAGCCTTACTGTATCCTCGCCGCAGTCGCTGGGAGTATCGACGACTGCTAACACATCCAGTCCGTCGACGTTCAATATAAGTGCCTGGGTAGACAATCTCACGGACCTTCTGCCGAGCGGTGGAGTTGATATTGGTCCCGTTACACTCACTGTCAGCCTTCCATCGGGACTTCAGCTAGCGGCCGGGCAATCGATTACCCAGACCGTGAACTCGTTGCTACCAGGTGCGGAACAGGGCGTAACGTGGCAGGTAACGCCGACCGGCTCAGTAAATGGTTCGCTACCGTTTACGGTTACGGCGTCCCCTGCATTCGGTAATGCACGCACCGTTCAACGATCCATTCAGGTACCGGCACAAACCGGAATATTCTTGCGTGGCGCGAATACGTCACAAGGCAACTACCAGTTCATAAGCATTCCGCTCCAAACTGGGACTGCGCTTGCCTCTACAGTTCTTTTCCCAGGACTGCCATCGGCTCAAGCACTTCCCAACCTGGCATTGTGGAATCAGGTGGCAGGGATATATCAGAGTGTGTCGCAGTTCAGCCCGGGCGTAGGTTACTGGATCCACAATGTATTGCCCAACGATCAAACGTGGCCCATTGACCCCAACAAGTACCCACCGCTGTTAACCACGCAGCAGTTCAAACTTCCGTTAAGCCAGGGTTGGAATCAGATTGGTGACCCGTACCTTTACCAAATACCGTTCTCCGAAGTTCAGGTATTTGATGCGTCCACCATCGCTCAGTACTCCACCGTGCAAGCGGCTCAACCAACACCGGGCCTTATTTATCCGGTGCTCTTCAGCTACGATACGACGTCCTCGGATCCGACGCAATGGCATCTCGTTAGCCAGACCAACTTTGGTTTCCAGATGCAGCCGTACACCGGGTACTGGATCTATTGCTCACAGCCAATCACTTTGGTGTTCAATGGCGTGGATACGCAGGGAGCAAGCGTCACGAAGGCGACGACGGTTGCGGCTACCAGCAATCTGGCAGTCGGATCGAAGTCCACAACTGACTGGCGTTTAAACCTTGTTGCGCAAGCTGATACCGGCTACGATAACCTGGACGTGATAGGAGTGGCACCTGCTGCTACGAATGGTCGCTCGGTTAACTTGGTTGCCAAGCCGCCTGTTCCTAACAAGCAGCTCCAGCTATCGATTGTGGATACTAATGGCCGTTCAACAGGCAACTATGCATTCGACATTCGACAGCCCAGCGCAAGCAGTCAGACCTGGAACCTGGTCGTTACCTCACCAAAACCTAACGACAAGGTGATGATAGCCTGGCCGGAGTTGGCAGCGACGGTTCCGCATGGTGTTCAGCTTACGCTGAAGGATCCGTCTACCGGTGCAACGGTGACCATGCAAAACAGCCTGGGATATCGCGTCACTACAGATAGCAATGGAAGGGCAGTTCTCTCGGTGAGTGCGCAATCGGTTAATGCCGCTGCGATGACCCGCGTTGTGAACTTCCAGTTACTACCTATTAGCCGTGCCGCCGGGCAGGCCCCGACGGCCGTTTCCCTACAGTACACGCTCTCTGGGGCGGGTACTGCTCAGGTGAATATCGTCAACTCTAAGGGACAGGTCATCAAGACGCTTGTGCCGTCGCAAACACGGGCGGCAAGTGGTAACACCTCCGGCACAGCGGTATGGGATATGACCACCCAGCAGGGTGTTGGAGTTGCCACGGGTCTCTACTCCATAGAGCTCAACGTGGTTTCACCGGACAAGCAACAGACCAGGGTTACGCGACCATTCGTTGTAACTCGCTAGGCAATATGCCCTGCCGATCCTCTAGTTGAGTGTATCGGCAGGGTGCCTACCATCGTAAACACTTGAACAAGAATATTATCGGGGCACTGCGTGCCATCACTATTCTTCTTATTTTCCTCATGACAGCAGCGACTGCGTACGCTTCGCAGTCGCTTGTATCTCTTCACGCCACTCGCGATATCATCCTGGCAGATGGTAAACAGCAGACTATCATTATCGCTGAGGTACGGGATGCCTCGGGCAATCCACTGAATGGCGCTGTTGTACAGTTTCAAACAAGCTCGGGCACGCTTTCCGAGAGTCGTGTGAGCACGATCAACGGGGTGGCGCGGACCCGGCTCACTAGCTCCACAATTCCCGGTATCGCCTATGTAAATGCTGTGGCCTACGGCGGTGCTGAGGGTGCTTCGGATGCGCTGCAGATTGAATTTACAAGCGATCCCGCAGCAACAGTCGCTGGTAATGACTATGTGGTAGTAACAGGCAAATATGTTGCCTATAGTGCTACGGATCATACTATTGTTGCCGCTGGAGCTGGTGGTCAGGCGTCGCTTACATTCCGAAACTTCAGTGTCCATGCAGACATGCTGCAGTTGGCGGCACTTAAGGGCAATGTCATTAAGGCTGAAGGCAACGTCGTAATGAAGCGCGGGCAGTACACAGTCCACGCTCTCAGCGTAAACTACGGTATGGAGACTGGTCGGGGCTACGCAGTCGCAACCCTCAACGGACAAGTGCAGCAAGTTGAAATATCCGGCACGGACCTTCATCTCACGCATCCGCGGTTTTACGTTCCTCCTGCATATTTGCGGTTAGACAACCTGCAGACGAAGCTCGTGGTGGTTTGTAAATCGATAACGTACTTCCCTGGGCAAAAATTGCAGTTTCGATCCCCGCGCTTTTTTCAGGACAAGACTCAGATACTCGCCCTTCCGTACTACGAAATGGGGTTAACGGATCATCAACTATTTAGTGACCATTTCATCAGTTTGGGCACGGCGGGGTTGGGCCTTAAAGTCCCCTTCTATTACGATTTGAGCCCGAGAACTAGTGGTGTTGTTGTGCTTCGGCATCAACAACAACTGGGGCGTGGCTACTTTAGTACTGATCCAGGTTGGTCGCTTGACATTTTGCAGGGATACTCCGGTGGTACAAATTCGCCGTACCAAGGGTCCTACGGTTTTACGGGCCTTACGCACGGTGATTGGGGATTCCACTGGTCTCATACGCAGTCATTCGGGGATGCCACACAGGCAGCTTTTTATCTGGACTTTCCTCAGCACTCGGGCATGTTTGGCGATGCAAATCTGTCCACGCAGACGAAGCAGTTGAGCATGGGTTTCGATTTCTCTGCGGGGCAGTCCTTCACGTCGCTTACTGGCTCGTCGATCAACACGGACATATACACAGAGACGCTGCCACATGCATT
>DAIDKH010000022.1 GCA_027450145.1 Chthonomonadaceae bacterium
GACGCTGCTCACGCCAGCATTGCTATTGGCGTATTTCCGGGTTTTCTCGTTCAGGTGGTCATACCGCTTTCCACCCTGCGGTTGCAAACTCTGTTTCCTCCAAGGAAGCCCGGCAGCATGAAGACCGTGTGTACTGGAACTCCCGTCGACCCGGCGCAGGTGACTAAGTTCAGCATCACCGTTCCAGCCTCGGCAAAGCCACAGACTGTCCTGTTTGGCGCTCCGCTCATTGCAGATTGCGAGCCAACCTACAGCATTCCCAAAACGCCTGTTGTAGACGAACTGGGTCAATGGAACAGTAAGGACTGGGCCGGTAAGACACGGGGAATAGAGGAGTTAAAGATCAATTTGCAGCGGTGGCATCAGGAGAAGCCAATGCCATTACCTGGGCCGTTTGACCGTTTCGGTGGCTGGACGGGCAGGCAATACGAGGCCACTGGGTTCTTCCGCACAAAGTTCGATGAAGGACGCTGGTGGTTAGTGGATCCCGATGGACATCCCTTTTTCAGTGTTGGACCTGATTGTATAGAACCGGCCTGCAATGGTCCTGTAACAAACCTGGAATCACTGTTCGCGTGGCTGCCTCCGCACGATGGTGAGTTCGCAGATGCCTGGAGTGACGTTAGCGGTCGTGGTGCTTTCGTCAGTTATTCAATTGCAAACTTAATCCGCGCCTTTGGTGACAGGTGGCACGAAAGGTGGTACGAGCTAACTGAGGCACGGCTGCGTCACTGGGGATTCAACACCATAGGCAACTGGTCGGAGCCCAATCTGGGCAGACGGTTCTCCATGCCTTATGTGACAAGAATGGGCTCCTTTCCTACCACAAAGCACCGAATATTCCGTGACTTGCCTGACGTGTTTAGTCCCGAGTACGCTGCATCGGCGGCAGTTTGTGCAGAGACTTTGCGCGAAACCCTTGATGACCCATACCTTATTGGCTATTTTCTAACCAACGAGCCTAACTGGGCATTTGGTGATTATAACCTTGGGGCAATGGTGTTAAACTGTGCTGAACCCCTGTCAACTCGTGATAAACTTGTCGAATTTCTAAGTGATAAGTACGACGGCGACATTGCCTCATTAACCGCCGCTTGGAAAATACCTGTGCGTTCTTGGGAAGATCTGCACAAGCCTTTCGAACGTGAATCTTCCCTGAGCCAGGCCGCCCTTCAGGACCTTGCAGCTTTTTCACCAGTAATTATTGATGAATATGTGCGTATCCCGGCGGAGGCAGCACGGCGAGTGGACACCAATCACCTATGCCTCGGCCTTCGCTGGGCATGGATCGCGTCGGATGCATTCTTTGCCGGGAGCAGGTATTGTGACGTATTCTCTATTAACTGCTACCAGATGAGACCGGATGCGGCTGAAATTGCGAAGACATCCAAGGCGAGCGGTTTACCGGTTATGATAGGAGAGTTCCACGCGGGATCGCTAGACGTTGGGTTACCCGCAAACGCGTTGAGAGGTGTAGAAAGCCAGGCGGCGCGAGGCGACTTCTACCGCTATTACGTGGAGAATGCTGCCGCAATTCCTGAGCTGGTAGGAGCCCACTATTTCCAGTACGGAGATCAACCAGTACTGGGACGGTTTGATGGCGAGTGCCTAAATATAGGCCTGGTTGATGTTTGTCACAAACCCTATTACGATATGATAAGCGTGATCGCGCAAACTCACATGGGGCTCTATGAAGTGTGCAGTGGCAGTAGACCACCTACAAATATGTCGCCAACAGAGATGCCTCGCGAGGGATTTTAGCGTGTCGGCGTAGTCAGGGCTTGCAGATTAGTACAGCCGGTTCATCATCCGCTAGGATAATGAGCCGGCTGCGTACAATATAATCGGCCAAGGGGTAGGCGGTTAATGCGCGGACGCAGCGGGCGTGTCCAATTTGTCTCCCGTGGACCGCGGTGAGGGCTGCAGGCCGTAAACCATTCCATCTACCAGCGCATGCCAACTTGCCTCAATCACGTTTTCAGATACCCCAACTGTCGACCATGACTGATCGCCGTTAGTGGAGTCGATGATGACACGTACACGGGCGGCTGTACCAGCTCTGGAACTAACTACACGTACCTTAAAATCGGTTAACTTAATGCGCTCCACGGCAGGATAAAAGTCAACAAGTGCCTGCCTTAAAGCCCCATCCAATGCGTGAACCGGACCGTCACCCTCGGCAACAGTAAGGCGCTCTTTGCCTGCAACCTCAACTTTCACTGTCGCCTCTGTAATCGGTTCCTCGTCGTGACCGCGCTTCTCAACAATGCATCGGTAGCCGCGCAGTGTGAAGGGTTCAAAAATCTGCCCAACGGCTCGCATCAGGAGCAACTCGAACGACGCCTCTGCGCCCTCGTAGCTGTAGCCTTCATGCTCGCGCTCCGCAACAGATTGCAGCAAGGAACGAGCCTCGGGTGATTTACGATTAAGGTCAATACCATACTGCGCCGCTTTGCCTGCAATGCTGCTGCTGCCAGCAAGTTCAGAAACCAGCAGCCGCCTGGAATTGCCGACCTCGTCGGGGCTAATGTGCTCGTAACGTGCACCTTTTAACACGGCATCTGCATGTACGCCGCCTTTGTGCGCGAATGCCGACCTACCGACATAGGCTCGTCGGTTGTCGGGCGTCAGGTTAGCGATTTCATCAACATATTGTGAGAGACCGGTTAGATGCTGCAAAGAGTCCGCGTTAAGGCATTGCATTCCAAGCTTCAGCTTTATTGCTGCGATAACTGGAATGAGATCGCAGTTCCCGCACCGTTCACCAAATCCGTTCACGGTACCCTGAACGTGTATCGCTCCCTCCTCAAGCGCCGACAGCGCACATGCTACAGCTGTTGAGGAGTCGTTGTGGGTGTGAATTCCGATATTCGCTTCTGGCATCGCCAAGAGAACTTCACGAACGATTGCGCCTACTTCAGCTGGCAAGGTACCACCGTTGGTATCGCAGAGAACCAGTCGACGAGCGCCAGCCTGATAAGCGACTTTAAGGCATTCCATCGCATATTCGCTATTGGTTTTGTACCCGTCAAAAAAGTGCTCGGCGTCGTAAATAACGGTTTCCGCTCGGCGGGCTAAGTACTCTACACTTTCGCCAATCATGGCTAGGTTTTCTTCAAGTGTGGTACGTAACGCGTGGACAACATGGTCTTCCCAGGATTTACCGAAGATGGTAATCCCAGGTGTGGCTGAACTCAAAAGCGTCTGCAGCTGTGGATCGCTTTCGGGTTTGACCCCTGCTCTACGAGTACTGCCGAACGCTGTCAGCACAGAGTTAGACAACTTCTCATCGCGCATCCGCTGAAAAAACGCCTCATCTTTGGGGTTTGAACCTGGCCATCCGCCCTCTATATAATCCATGCCGAATTCATCCAGGCGACGTGCAATGCGAATCTTGTCCTCAACGCTAAAGGAAATGCCTTCTCCCTGTGATCCGTCGCGAAGCGTTGTGTCGTAGATTTCAATGCGTGCCTGGTCATTAGACGGCATGATTATGCTCCTTTAAATCGACCTGCATTTAAAAAGATATACCGCAGGAAGTATATTGTACCTTAAACACGATAGGTCCCCACGTAAACACGTACACAGTCGGGCCAATCAATATGGGCTCCAACTAAAATGGTGCTCCGTAGGTTGTTTTACTTCCATTGAGAAAACTGGGTATTATTTGGGTGCTAACGTGTTACCCCCACACTGTTTTCGGAAAATCCAGATGATTTGCGCAGGAACTCGGTAAAGTGATGCTGCCTTCCTGCACTTACACTCTTGCGGAGCAATCATGCAACACATTCTTGTATTAATCGACACTCTAGACGATCACGCTACCGAGCTAAATCGGCGCGCAATCAGTTGTGCTCAGCACATTGGTGAGGTTATTGGGGCTGTCTACTCGCTTTTAGTCAACTCGCCGCCGACGGAGTGCGCTACGTTCCAACAATGGTTGCATTACGGTGCAAAAGGGGTATTCGCGGAGGCACTGTCGATAACCTCTATCGGGATAGATGATGCGGTCGCCCGTTTAATTAAAATCGTTCAAAGTAACCAATGTACCCATGTGGTTGCGCCGGGAGAGGGCTTCTGGAGCGAGCTTCTGGCGCGATTATCGGCAACGATCCATTGGCAGTTAGTGGGCGACGTGACACATGTGGAGATGACTGGCACTGGTACACTTTACCACGGGCCGTGGATCGCCGGCCAGGCGCATACTGCCCGTCGATTAACAGGTGGTTCCGCGATCTTTACACCTGCTGCAGGAACATATCAGCCCGCTCATTCAATAGCGACAAATTCACCGTTATTAAGTGAAACTTGCTAGCGCGTTAGTAGGCAATTCGCACGTTTCCATATTTTCTGGTGAATTTGGCAATTGTCAGGTTACCTAGGCACATGTAGCCAGCGTTTCAGCATAAAAATGTACGCACGCAAGTGCGCAGTTGATGAAACGATAATATCTGGACACGCCTCACTCACATCTTTCGGCTAACTGTTTCAGTATGGGCACGAACGGCAATCTGAATTCCTTAGTTCGAGGTGGGCGATGAAGATACGATCACTTTTCTATTCAATACTGTTGTGTGTTGCCACTTTATCGTCAGTTAATGCCTCACCGTCGATTAAGCGAGTTGGTGACCCCGCTAAGCCCATGTTTTTGGAGGCAGAGCTGCAGAGCGCCTATCGCCATGGATTTCGGCAAATCGTCGTTCGGCCGGGTGTTTACATACTTCCGAATACCGGCGGGCCGGTGTTCTCGCTAACTAAATGGCGCGATGCGACCATTTCGGGTAGCGGTACAACGGTCGTAATGAGCGGTGTGACCTGGGGCGAAGACTGTTTCACGCTACAGCAGTGCCAAAATGTTGTGTTAAAGGGTTTCACGATCTCTCAAAGCGAGGTGCCAAATTACCAGGGGCGTGTTCTGCGCGTGGAAAAGGACACCAAGGGCCGTCTAAATGTAGTATGGAAGCCCGACGTGGGATATCCGAAGCTGCCCGCTGCAACGACAAGATTTCCTGGGGCAATTAACATTGTCGACCAACATACGCACGAACTTAAAGTAGGAGATGGTGACATATACAATGCTCCAACCAGACCTGCGTCCAATGGTAGTTGGCTAATTGATTTTGGCACATCCAGGGTACTTCTATCGGTTGGTGATTGGTTGGTGGGCAGGTACGGTTCGCCGCCTATCAAAATACACCTGTTGAGCTGCCGTAACTGCACCGTGGAGGACGTCACACTGCTGCGCAATGGATTTGCACCGATACGGGAGGAAGGTGGCGGCGGTAACGTTTACCGAAACTGCATTTGGAGGCCCGGGCCTATGCCATCAGGGGCCGATACACCTGATCTGGTGACGAATGCAGCGGACGGGATGCATATGACTGGCTCGTACCCCGGGCCAGATATCGAGAATTGCGATTTCAGAGGTGTTTTTCTAGACGACTGTATCGCGATTCATGGGTACTACAGCCAGGTCAAATCAGTTGCAGGCAGCACAATAATTACCACTAAGCCAGCCGGGGTGAATGCCATTGTGGGTGGGCGTATTCGCATCTCCAATGAACATGGATTCTACGAAGAGGCAAATGTAACGGCAGTCCACAACAATCCCGATGGCACTACATCCGTTACCGTAAGTTCCTCCAGTCCAATACCCGTTGGCGCAAAGTTCAGTAGTCCACACGCAGACGGCGACGGTTACAAAATAATTGGGTGTCACTTGGGAAACACGCGTTCCAGGGGCATACTGGCGAAAGCCGACAATGGTTTGATAGAGAACAACGTGATCACCCATTGTGGAATGTCTGCCATTAGCCTGGGCCCGGAATACTACTGGGGCGAAGCCGATTATGTGGATAGCGTCCTTGTGCGGGGTAATAACATTCAGTATAACGGTGGTGCGACCTATGGTGGCGCTGCAGTATGGGTGCACGGCCACGGCGCCCAGGGCAACGATCACATACTAATCACAAATAATCGATTCTTTAGTAACTACCAGGGTGATGTGGTAGTAGAATGGGCCCGCAATGTTGCTGTTACCAGTAACAATATTAAGGCACCCCACAAGTGGCCATCGACCATCCAACAAACCTCACCGATTAAGTTAGACAACTGTGCTGGAATTGCCCTCGTAGGTAACACCTTGCTCAATACGACATTTTGGCAGTTGCCACTGGTGCATTTAGGCAACAATGTTTCCAAATTGACCATTCACTAAATTAAAGCTATCGTGTTACGGTGGTATATTCAATCGCTCTACCCTGCAGCGTACCTTCCTAGTAATAGGCGCGGATGGCTTCCACGAAGTCTCTGCTGTGGTACTTAGCAACGCAGAAGGCTTGTGGTGTTGGTGGAGGATTTTTGATTAACTGCTTCATCTGTAGTTTGGTTATTCGCGAGGTTTACGGTGATGCACGGGATCCTGTGCTATGAAATACATGAAATATTGCGTAATGAATTTGAATATTTTTGCCCGTAGCCATAGAGTGGAAGAAAACATTGACCAATAATATATTCACGCTGCGCTCAATGCAGCGATCTGGGCTGGACGTATCCGATCCGCTTGGCATGCGGGAGAAGTAATCCGGCAGTCATCTTACATTAGAAGTGGTCCTCGCGCATCCATGGTGCAGTCGGAATATAACACAGTTCAAGGCATCAACGCCGCTCATAAATTGAGGGTATGTATTGGAATCACCGCATTTTTGTTGCTTATGGCTGGACTGATTGCTCAGTATCATACCCATGTGTTAGGTCGTGAAATAGCCAAATGCCTGATGATCCAACGCAGTGTTGAGTCACTCTCTCAGCAAGCTGATGGTACCGGCAGCACCCAATTCAACCAGCATCTAGAGCGGTCACGCAAAGTCCTGGACGTAGCTATAAGCGCATACCCATGGGCGTTTAACGGGATATCAAGAACGGTTGAGCCATTCTTATCACAGATTGCAGAACGAGGCAGCGCTGGTTGGGCAACAACGAATGCACTGTTTACAACCATCAGAACGACCGTCACCAAGTTGCATCACGCGGAACGACGAGCAAGAGAAGCTGGCGACGCAATGTTAATATCTAGTGTATCCCTTACTCTAATGTCATCGCTGTTTAGAGGTCGCAAGTTACGTAACAGAATGCGGTTTGATCGCCGCAAACCTGCGAGCGATACAGGCTTCGAGCCGTTTATAGATTTGCTGCCTGAGCCAGTTGTTCTCTTTCGCGCCGACAGGGTAATAGGAATTAATCCTGCCGCCCAGTTGCTGCTTGGCTATTCCAGTGCACAAGAGGCTCTCGGCCGACAGCACTCTGAGATATTTCTTGTTCCCGAGCCAGGATGTTCAAGCCTATCATGCCTCATACCTACAGAATCTGACGTGCAACAACGCTCGGCAGTCCGATCCTGGTATTGTCGGCGCTCCAACGGATCTAAGATACCTGTCCACGTTACTCTCTCCTATCTGACGTGCGGAGCGGACAGCAATTTGATAGCTGTTATTCATGATCTTACCGACGAGAGACGGGTTCAAGATACCGTGCGAGCCAACGAACGCCGCTTGGTCGATATGATTGATAACCTTCCAGTTGGCACCGTACTTGTAGAGGGCGAAAAAATAACTCCTAATCGCATGGTAGAAGAATTTACCGGGTATTCACGAGATGAGCTTACTAGTTTAACGGCATGGTTTAAGCTAATGTACAGAGAGGAAGCGGATCATATTCGCGCCGCGTACGAGTCAAATCGACTGCGTGGTTTCACATCCGCCCAAATTCGAACCATTGAGCGCAAGGATGGAACTCGAAGGATTATCCAGTTTTCGGCGCTCACATACGACGAAAGTGAGGTATGGATTCTGCAAGATGTCAGCGAACGTATTGAGGCGGAACAGGCAGCAGAAAGATTATCAGCTATCCTAGAGGCCACTCCGGACTATATTGGCTCCTCCACGATTGACGGGCGGATTTTTTACAGCAACAAGGCCTTTCAGGCTCTATGGGATTCGGCCGGATTAGTGCCACAAACGATACAACAGTGCGTCCCTGCGGAAACTTACCGAATTCTAAGAAGAAACGCAATGCCTACGGCCGCGCGTCTGGGCCTATGGCAGGGTGAGGGTGCGCTTGTAGCTTCTCATGGTAAAGAGATTCCCGTGTCGGCGGTAGTCATCGCCCATCGGGATGCCAATGGAAAAGTTCTCTATTACTCGACAATCGCAAGAGACATCAGTGCTCGATTGCAGACAGAAAACAGGTTGCGCAGCAGCGAAGCGCTTCTTGCCGAGGCGCAGCAGGTAGCTCATATGGGGAGCTATGAGTACAACTACGCAACCAGACAGCTCATTTGGAGCGAAGAAGTCTACCGACTGTTCGACCGTGATCCATCTTTGGGGCCGCCCAGCGTAGACGAGATCATGGAATACTATCACCCGGATGACGCCGCAGCGCTAAAAAATGCACGTAAGGAAGCGCTGAAAACTAATGGGACTTACGAATATGACATTCGCATTCGGCAACGCAATGGAGTTTACCGCTGGTGTCATACCATTACCCGTGCGACGAGTGATGAATTTGGTAAGCCACTTAGGATTGTTGGTACTCTCATCGATATTACGGCGACAAAATGCGCTCAAGAGCAGGCACACTCAACCAATCTCTGGTTGGAAGAAACGAACAAACAGTTGATCGAACAGCAGGCAACGGTTTTGCAGATGCATCAGCGAATGGAAGAGCAGGTGAGGGTTGTAAACGAGCAGGCACTGCTGCTCGAGCAGCAGAAGCAGGAACTAGAGAAAATGAATGGGATGTTGCAGGCGCTCGCTACCACTGATGGACTTACAGGCATTGCGAATCATCGAGCATTTCAGGAGCGTCTCGCAGATGAATGGCAGCGCAGTGAACGGTACAAGAGCCCATTCTCTGTGATCCTCTTAGACGTTGACAAGTTTAAGACATATAACGATGAATATGGGCACCCGGAAGGCGATACTGTTTTAAAGATGGTTGCTCACACGTTAAAATTGGTGATGCGTGATGTAGATCTGGTAGCGCGCTACGGTGGCGAAGAGTTTGTTATCCTCCTCCCAGAAACCGGACCCCAGGGAGCACGCGATGCCGCTGAGCGGTGCCGTGTGGCTATAGAGAGCAATAGCTGGCCTAAACGACCCGTCACTGCCAGTTTTGGCGTTTCAACCACAGGATTTGCGGTAACGACAGCGCAGGAACTCATCGACAACGCAGACAAGGCGTTGTATGTTAGTAAGGATAACGGTCGCAATAGGGTAACCCACTACGAAAATATCTGTGAATACGACCCTAAGGCTCTAAACCCATAGTAAATGCCATGATTGTGGTTGGCTGAACCTCGTACCATGCATGTTAAGCCAATCATCAGGCTGTTTGTCGCTACGCCCGACTTAGTCACCTACTTGCCGTGAAGCAGGTGGTGACCAAGGCTGTTTTCAGTGTTTTCGTGAGCGTGACCGTACTATTGTTCAGAGCTGTTGTTTGTGCGCAGGGTACTATTTACTGTCTAACGCTGGAAGGAGCGCAGATGGCAGAAACAGTAGTTTGGCGCGCAGACGTCGTACTTACCGAACCGAATACGCAGTTGTTCGACGCGGAAATAGTGACTCAAAATAGCGTTATTCAGGAAGTAAGACCGCGAACCGCATTGGGGAATGACACCGTGCGCGACCTGGGGCGCGCCATTCTTATGCCAGGCCTCGTTAATGTGCACACTCACCTGGACTACACTGCAATGCGCGGGGCGGTGGAGGATGTGAGTTTTTTCCCCTGGATTCGAGGACTTACTGAACGCAGTGCAGTTTTGACTCCCGATGACTGGCTCGCTTCCGCCACGTGGGGCGCCGCCGAATGTGCGGCAGGTGGCGTCACCACTATTGGCGATTGCACTCCCACTGGTCGCGCTGCCGAAGCGGCAGCCACGGTGGGCCTAGGTGGAGTAATCTATCAGGAGCTTTTTGGTATTGACCCTGGCGGGCAGACTGTTACTGAGAGCCTCAGCGAATTACAGCTAAAGCTTAACAAAATTGGCGCTATATGCAGTGGAACTCCACTACGCCCTGGCGTATCTCCACACTCGCCGTATACCGTTCGCAGAGAGCTTCTGCAGGCTGTCGCGCAGTTCGCACGTACCCATGATTTGCCAATTTGTATCCATGCCGCCGAGTCCCTTCCGGAATGTCAGCTAGTGCGAAATGGCGAGGGAGAGATAGCGGAATCGCTGCGACGCCGATCCATCAATTGGAAACCGCCGGGTCTAACGACCGTACAGTATCTCGATGACTGCGGTCTTTTGGGCGACAGCACTTTGCTGGTACATGGGGTGCAATCCTCCGCCTCTGATCTCCTCATCACACAGCGTAGCGGCCTTGCTTGGGCTCACTGCCCGCGAAGCAATGCAAAACTCGGTAATGGTGTGGCGCCACTGGGACTGCTGGGCAGCCGAATTGGCCTGGGTACCGATAGCGCTGTGAGCAGTAATACGCTGGATCTGTTTGAGGAAATGCGCTTTGCCGTTTATATGCAGCGCGCCAACCGGCGCCAGATAGAGACAATGGGTGCCCGAGATATTGTGAGCATGGCTACTCAGGGCGGTGCTTCAGTACTAAACATCAGCGGCCGAACGGGCAGGTTAGAGCCAGGAAGCAGCGCAGATTTTTGTGCTATTTCGCTCAACAGCATTAGCTGCCAACCGGCATACGATGCCTGTTCGGCTTTGGTATATTCCTGCAGTGCGCGGGACGTACTGCTAACATTGAGCGGTGGTCGCGTAATCTACGACGCAGCGATAGGAAGCGATCCAATGGAAAGGTACCCCGGACTCAATATGCGCAAAACCTATGAGGCGCTGCAGAATGCTGTGAGCCGGATCCGTAACTGGAAGAGTCCAAAGACTTCCAAAGCAGATTAGCTTGTTAGTATTGCGGTGTTCGTGGATAGAGAAGGTGGAGACATGTTGACAGGTACAACAAGGCTTTCGGTAATCGCGGCAGCAGTGATTGTGCCCATCAGCTTTCTGGTGACTCTGCTTCATGCTCCGCCGCTTGTTATATTTGCTTTTGCGTGCCTTTCGCTAATGCCATTGGCTGGAATACTCAGTACCGCAACCGAACAGATATCGCTGTGGCGCGGTCCGGCCGTGGGTGGTCTCTTAAATGCAACATTTGGTAACGCCACCGAGCTTATATTTAGTTTGATTGCGCTTCGTCAGGGTCAGCTTGAACTGGTTCGGGCATCGTTAATAGGCTCAGTTATAGGGAATATCCTGCTGGTTCTTGGCGTCTCTGCGCTGTTAGGCGGTCTTAAGCACCGAGTACTCAAGTTCAATGCGGAGGCCGCGCAGGCCCATGCCACTATGATGGCGCTATCCGCTATTGCGCTTCTCGTGCCAGCACTTTTCGTATGGAACATGCAAGGCACGCATTCCGTGTTCGCACCTCAAAAAGCCCTCCACTTAAGTTTCGGTGTCGCACTAGTTTTGCTAGCGGTATACCTTGGCGGTCTTCTGTTTTCATTGAGGACACACGAGAGCCTGTTTAGGTATGCTGAGGAGATCGTGGAGAAGCCTTCGTGGCGACAGAGTTTTGCGGGCGCAATACTTGCGCTAACAACGGTGGTTATCGCCGTGGAAAGTGAATTTCTTGTAGGAAGCCTACATGGCACAGTGCACGCGCTTGGTCTTAGCCCTGTGTTTGTTGGCCTAATTATAATCCCTATAGTCGGTAACGCCGCAGAGCACGGAGCGGCTATCCTGATGGCAATGGCTGACCGCATGGACGTGAGTTTAAGTATCGCAGTGTCATCGTCTACTCAAATTGCGATGTTTGTGATTCCGGTACTGGTGTTTCTGAGCATTCCTCTAGGCCACCCCATGTCGATTTTATTTACGCCATTTGAGCTGGTTGCGCTCACCGTCAGCGTTCTGATTGCCACCGTTATTTCTTCGGATGGCAAAAGTCATTGGCTAGAAGGCGCTCAACTGGTCGCCGTGTACCTCGTGCTTGCCCTATCGTTTTATTATGTGGGATCTTGAAACGCTTCCGCGGCTCGACCGTGAATTTTATGCCAGGTCGGCTCTTCATGTGGCGCCAGATCTTTTGGGGTGCACATTTGCAAAACGAGAGCAAGATGGCTCCCTGTGTGCAGGGATAATCGTCGAAACGGAGGCATACACCGGGGATGATCCGGCATGCCATGCTTTTCGCGGCGAAAGCCCTCGCTGCCGAGTAATGTTTGGTGAACCGGGTAACGCGTACGTATACTTTACGTACGGTATGCACTTTTGCTTTAATGTTGTGACCTCGCTACCGGGCTGTGGCGAGGCGGTATTGGTGAGGGCTGTGGAACCCTGCGTTGGTGCGACCATCATGGCTACGCGGCGCGGAACTGCTGTTACACCGTCACGCCGTCAGCAGCCAAACTTTTTATGCGGCGGTCCTGCGCGATTATGTCAGGCATTCGGAATAGATCTCTCATTTAATGGCGCGAGCTTATTGGGTGAAACACCCATCGTTATTTACGGTCGGCCACCAAATTACACGCCAAACGTGAGCGCCACGGCGCGTATCGGCATCAGTCGTGCCAAGGAACAACTGTGGCGGTTCGTTGTTACCAATAGCAGATATCTGTCTCGATAGACGCATAATCACGATACCTGCGCCTATGTCACGCGCGCGTACAGGGTACACTCAGATTCAGGATGCTTGATAATACGACTCAAACTTTGTAGTAAAGGGAGTGCCACAACGCATGGAAATTGGAATAGTTGGCCTGGGTAAAATGGGTGGAAACATGGCGGAGCGCCTTATTCAACGCGGGCATACCGTTGTGGGTTCCGATCTAGGACCCGGGCCGCGCGAGCGTCTTGCAGCTCTGGGAGGCAAAACAGCCACCTCGGTTACCGAACTGGCAGGGCTCTTGCAGCAATCACCCAGAATTATTTGGTCAATGGTCAGCGCCGGTGCGGTTACAGACAGCGTCATACGTGAAGCAGCAACGGTGTTGAAACCTGGCGATATCCTTATAGACGGTGGGAATTCCAAGTACACCGATTCGCAGCGCCACAGTGCAGAATTGGAAGCCAATGGCATCCGCTTTCTAGATGCAGGCACTTCGGGAGGAGTGTGGGGTCTTAAAGAAGGCTACTGCCTTATGGTGGGCGGTGACAAATCGGCATTTGACTATGCTGAGCCTCTTCTTAAGGACCTCGCGCCGGAATCTGGTCTATTGTACACGGGGCCAGCTGGTTCGGGCCACTATGTCAAAATGGTGCACAACGGTGTGGAATACGCAATGATGCAGTCCTATGCTGAAGGGTTCGAGATATTGAAGGCTTCCCCCTATGGCGATTTAGACCTGGAAGCAATCTGTAATCTTTGGATGCATGGCAGCGTAGTCCGGTCCTGGCTGCTTGAACTCGCGGCACTAGCCTTTAAAGAGGATCCCGAACTGGAGCGGATTAGCGGATGGGTGGAGGACTCTGGCGAAGGGCGATGGACTGTGATGGAGAGCATCGATCACGCTGTACCTGCGCCGGTCATCGCGCTGTCCCTGTATCTCCGCTTCCGCTCGCGGCAAACGGATAGCTTTAGCATGAAAGTACTGGCAGCTCTTAGAAATCAATTTGGTGGACACGCCGTGCGTGAGGCAGCGCCAGCAAAAGAGGACTCAAAGGAATAGGCCTATGTGGAAAGACCTTCGCGTTGCTGTTGCTGGCGCCATTGGCCTCTTTTGCGGCTTGGCGTTAACTCACAATGGTGGCGCGCAACCTTCTTCGTCGAATGGCATTGTTACCGGCCATGAGTTTAGGCTTACCGATACGAGCGGAAAAGTACGGGCAGTACTAAAATGCAGTCCTGTTGGTTCGCCAAACCTGTTGTTTTTGGACGATCACGAGCACACGAGAATGCAGCTAGGGCTGGCTGGCGATGCAGGTGGTCTAACATTATATGATGCCGCCGGGCAGGGGCGCGGTTATGTGTCATTGGAGCCTGATGGAAATACCGGTATAGCCCTGCTAGATGCGAAAGGAAAATTGCGTCTGGCCATGCGCCTTAAACCAGACGGGAGCCCATCCATTTCCATGAACGATCCCGAGGGAAACGCGCGAGCGGTGCTAGAGACGCGTCCAGACGGCACGCCCGCGCTGCTGTTGAACAACAGCACCATGCATGGCGGAGCTGCGATCCTGGTAAACCACAGCGATAGACCCGCGGTGATTTTCAAGGATGCCGACGGTAAGCTCCTCTGGTCGGTTCCTGCCGATGTAGTTCCGGCAAATCAGCTCTTTCCACCATCTAACAAGGCACCCTAACATGACGTCACATGGCGGTGAAACCGCAGGCAGCGAACCAGAAAAGCATTCGGGAACTATGGATCACTGGCTGCAGACACTAGTTGTACTCGCCACGGTTCTGTTGGCGTCGCTAGCCATTGTGGGCCTTGTACGCCTATTGACGGCCATACACCATACGCTCCTTCTCTTTAGTCTCGGCGGTCTTCTGGCATATGCGCTGGACCCAATTGTAGAATGGTTAAGGAGGGTGCGCCTCGCCGAAAACGCACCTTTGCGGCACCGCGGGCGGTGCGTTCTTGGGATGTTTGGAGCACTGGCACTCCTCACCCTCCTATCGACTGCGGTACTCGGTGGCTTCGTTGGCCGCGAGATCAGTATGCTAAACAGCGATCACCAGGTTTACCTGCTGGGTACGCAGGCTAATGCAACCGTCGCCCAGCGCACTATGGCACAGCGTACCTACGCTTGGCGTGCCCAACGGAAGCTTGTTGAAGAAGATACATGGCTTACGAAGCATGGTATCCCACTTCACTTAGAGGCGAACCTGCAGCATCCTGCTGTCCTGGTGAAGAAGCTAAGCCAAAAGGTGACGAAGGATGCCATTCAGGTGTTTGCCGGTATTGGTAAGTCCGTAGTAGAAGGTGTTCTTGTTGTTCTAATCGCGCTCTATTTTATGGTCTACAGCGAAGAATTAAAGCACAAATTAGTGAATGCGCTGCCGCCTCGTCTACAACCCTATGCGGTTCGGTGGCAGGATGATGTAAACGAGATCCTGGGTGGGTTCGTGCGGGGCCAGCTAGTGCTTGCTCTTGTGATGGGGGTGTTGGCGGGCGTTCTCTGTTTGGTGCTGGATCTTAAACTGTGGGTGCTTTTGGGTTTGGTAGTAATGGTGGCATCACTTATTCCGGTAGTTGGCCCCTATGTTGGTGCGCTACCCGCAGTAATCGCAGCTCTTATTTCACCTCCTCATGGTTTTCTTAATCCCACGTCGAGAGTCATAATTTTACTGCTGGCATTTGTGGTGATTAATGAGGTTGGCTCCAAAGTACTCTATCCTAGATTGGTGGGTAAGGCACTGGGTTTGCATGAGGTTCTGGTTCTTTTCGTGCTGCTTGCCGGATTTGAGGTAAGCGGCCTAACAGGTGTACTATTTGCTGCGCCACTAACTGCACTCGTTATTGCGACTCTGCCACAGGTGATCCGTCTTTGGCAGGGAACACCGCCTATGTCGCTTAGCTCGGTGAATGGGCGCCAAAGGAACGAAGTTCACGGTGGAACGGAGATATAGATGATAGTTGACCAAGATGAGACCGCAGCCATTGAGGCGCACATTAATTCGGTCGTGGAGAAGTACCGTCAGTACGTAAATCCCGGCCTTTCGAGGCTATTGCAGTTTGGCGGCTTTGGAGACCTTGAAGTGAGCGCCGAAGGGTGTACCGTTACACTTGCCAGCGGAGGAACGTGTCTCGATTTTTTGGGTGGCTACGGCGTCTTTTCTGTGGGGCACCGAAATCCCGCCGTAGTCAGCGCAGTGAAGCACCAGCTGGATCGCATGCCACTCTCTACGCGTGCCTATTTCAACGAACCGCAGGCCCTTCTTGCTGAAATGCTGGCAGAGATAGCGCCCGGCAACCTCACGTATACCTTCTTTTCCAACAGTGGCGCCGAGGCAGTGGAAGCTGCGCTGAAACTTGCTCGCAAATCGACGGGTAGAACAAAGTTTATTTCTACGGAAGGCGCATACCACGGCAAGACCATGGGCAGTCTGGCCGTTACAGGACGGGAGAAATACCGCAAACCGTTTGGCCCTATGGTACCGGGTACGACGTTTGTACCGTACAACTCCGCGGAGGCTATAGCGGCCGCTTTAGACAGTGACACCGCTGCAGTAATACTTGAGACCGTGCAGGGCGAGGGTGGAATCGTTCCTGCCATTCCCGGATATATAAGTGAGGTTCGGCGACTAACCGAAGCGGCTGGTGCATTGCTCATAATTGACGAGGTACAGACTGGGCTAGGACGGACCGGTAAATTGTTTGGATGCAACCATGACGGCGTCCAGCCAGATGTTATGACGCTTGCAAAGGCATTGGGTGGCGGAGTAATGCCGATAGGTGCTACGGTGTTCACTCCGGGTATTTGCGATGCTGCGTTTGGTGAAAACCCCTATATTCATACGAGTACGTTTGGTGGCAATCAACTGGCATGTGCCGCAGGGCTCGCTGCGTTGCAGTTTACATTGGCGGAGGACCTGCCTTCGCGCGCAGTAAAAAGCGGTACCCGCCTGAAGGATGGACTAACCTCCGTGTTGGAGTCTCATCCTGACGCATTAACGGAGGTGCGTGGATTGGGGCTTATGTTGGGCGTGGAGTTTGCTGTGCAGGATGTCGCTGAACTCACCATCAACGGGATGGCGCGCCGTGGAGTCATTGCAGGATATACACTGAATAATCCCAAAGTCATCCGGTTCGAGCCACCGCTCACCGTAAGTGAACATGAAATCGATCAGGCTGTTCAGGCGTTTGGTGAAGCGATTGCCGAAGCCATGGAACTACTTCACGATATCGACTGAAGTAGAATCGATTGCACGTTAATTCACCGCCGATGTGGTGAAATTCTGTAATTCGACAAATATATTTTGAATTGGGCAGGAATGTGGTTGAAAATGGTCTAATATATCGTGGTGATCAGCAGGTTACAGGGGAGTAACAGATGCCACGTTCCGCTTGGCGTATTATGGCAGCGCTTGCCGTATGCTCATTCGCCCTCGGCACAACTTTCCGTGCTTCTGCAGCAGGGCTAGACGTAAGGGCTAAGCTGCCGAGCTTTCTTTCCGGTGGCGACATCTCACTATTGGGTCTAGAAGAGCAGCATGGTCAAGTTTACAAATTCCACGGTAAACCGATGCCTGCCCTTCAGATCTTTAAGCAGGCCGGCTGGAATTGTATGCGCCTGCGCTTATGGGTGCACCCAACTGGCAAATCTATCTTCGTCAATAATCTCGCGTATACCGAGGAATTGGGACGACGGATTAAGGCGGCTGGCTTCTACCTAGTACTCGACCTGCACTACTCGGATACTTGGGCTGATCCTGGACATCAACTCGTACCTGCCGCCTGGCAAAACCTGGACCTAAAACAGCTCGCCCACAAGGTCTTCACCTACACTCGAAAAGTGATTGAGTCGATGAAGGCTGCAGGCGCCATGCCTGATATGGTTGCCGTAGGCAATGAAATCTCTCCCGGTATGATGTGGCCAGTTGGTCGCATTACTAAGGGCCCCGGTGGTTTCGCGAATCTCGCACAGCTTTTGAAAGCGGGGATTGCGGGAGTAAAAGCAGGCAGCGGCGTGGCCACGCCACCTCTTATCATGATACATTTGGACCGCGGTGGAGACTGGAATTATACGCGCTGGTTTTTCGATCGATGTGCCAAATACGGCGTTGATTACGACGTGATTGGGGAGAGCTACTACCCTATTTTTCAAGGGAATTTAGCGGCTCTTAAGAACACGCTCTTCCACGCCGCCCGTAAGTTTCACAAACCCATTGTAGTTGCAGAAACAGGTTATGCGTACAAGGATGATGGCAGGCAGCCCGTCGCTGGTGTTAGCTATCCTAAGACTCCGGCAGGGCAGGCCGAATTCCTTAGCGACCTCATATCCACTGTGAAAGCCACACCCGATAACCTTGGCCGAGGGATTATATATTGGGCCCCGGAGTGGATACCCATGAATGGCGTGGCGGGGTCCTGGCATGCGTTTACTCTGTTTGATGACAACGGCGAGGCACTGCCTGGGCTCGAAGTGCTCGGCAAGGCTGCAAGCCCTTAGACCTACAAAAAGTTGACCATAGTGAATCAAAATAAAAATCAAATCCGTCGTGCCGCGTTTCTCACATTGGCGCTGGCTGGGGCTTGTCTGGCTGGCTGTCAAGGCAATCCCGCAGTGAATGCTCCGCCGTTAACAGCCCAGCAAGCAGCGCAACCTGTTAAGGGAAACATCACTGTGTGGAGTTGGAACATTGCTGCAAAGGCGCTTCAGGACATTGCTCCGTCATTCGAGCGCGCGCATCCAGGAACGCGTGTGAACGTAGATCTTACTGGCGCTCAGATGCAGACGCGATTTATGTTATCACTGGCAGCGGACGTTGGCGCCCCGGATGTGTCTCAATTGCAGATCACCGATGCACCACATTACATGGCCACAGGCAAATTAGCTGATCTCACAGCAGTAGCCGCCAAATATCAATCCGATTTTCCAGCAAGCCGCTGGGCAGAATGCGTAATGAATGGCCATGTATATGCCATACCATGGGATCTTGGGCCCGTTGCTATTTTTTATAAGCGCAATATCTTCACCGAATACCACATCGATCCGTCTACCATTCACACATGGGCAGATTACATAGCCGCCGGTAAAAAGATTGTTGCCCTTTCACATGGCAAAACAAAGATGCTTGCGCTGGGCGTTTCGGGATTAGCAGACATGTTTGAGATATTCCTGCAACAGACCCACGGGCAAGTGTTTGATGATGCAGGGCGAATTGCCATCGATTCCCCTCAGGCCAGAAAGGCTTTGGAACTCATTCGGGAAATTCACAATGCCGGCATAACCCTTGATATTAATGCATACGGTCAGGAATGGATGGCAGGATTCAACGACTCTACCCTTGCAACGTACCCTGGGGCCGTGTGGCTGGGTGGTATTATCAAGGACTCACACTCGAAGTTTGAGGGTAACTCCACACGTTGGGGTGTTTTTCGGTTACCCGCGATAGAACGAGGTGGGGTACATGTAGCCAACCTGGGAGGATCGGTTCTGGTAATACCAAAGCAGTGCGCGAACAAGGCTGCTGCGTGGGCGTTTGTTAAATATGCCCTCTGCACCAAGCAAGGCCAGCTCATGCAGTATGAAAAGGAGAGCCTCTATCCGTCTTTTCTTCCTGCACTGAAGTCCAAAGTCATGGACAAGCCAGATCCGTTTTTTGGCGACCAACCAGTAGGAAGACTCTTTGCAAGGGATGTTCAGAAAATATGGCGCATTAACCGCACCGCCAACTGGGCCGAGGCCGAAAGTTATATCCAGCAGGATCTTAGCCAATGGGCAGCTGCAGGCATGCCACACGATCATCTACTCAAAACGCTGGCCGTAAGCTTGCATCAGCGCCTGGATGTTCCCATGGCGCCGGCAAGTGAGCTTAGTCAAGCTGCACCCGAGGTGCAACAATGAATACCAGCTCGATACCCGGCGGTAATCAGGCCGGCGGTTCCAGAATTAACTGGCAGGCATTGTGGAAGTATAGGCACTTTTACCTTTTCGTATCACCGTTTTTCATCCTGTTCGCAATTTTCGGGCTCTACCCGCTTCTGTTTTCGCTCTTTCTAAGCTTCACCAAATGGGATGGGATAACTGCGATCCATTGGGCGGGGCTCTATAACTTCAGATTAATGTTACACGACGAGCTTCTCTGGCGGTCGTTGTGGAATACGCTGGTTATTGGCGTGCTGTACATTCCGCCCATGCTGATACTTGCGTTCTTATTCGCGCAGATACTCAACAGTCAGTGGTTAAAACTGAAGTCGCTTTACCGTGCCGCATTTTTCCTCCCCGCCGTGACGCCTATGGTGGTCATCGCGGTTGTGTTCTCTCTGATCTTCAGCTCTGAGCGCGGTGTACTAAATTACGTTCTTTTGATGCTCAATCACGTGTTGCCATTCTTTCATTTCAAACCAATTCACTGGCTAGACAGTGAGCAGTGGTCTAAAGTTTCAGTTGCTATACTGGTAGTATGGCGATGGACAGGATACAACATGGTGTTGATGCTGGCTGGTCTGCAAGCCATACCAATAGACTACTATGAGGCTGCTCAACTCGACGGCGCAAATGCCTGGCAGAGTATGCGTCACGTTACGTGGCCGCTACTGCAGCCCGTTTTCAGGTTCTGTCTGCTATTGTCACTTCTAGGCACACTATACATGTTTGATGAAGTATTTGTACTTACAAACGGAGGACCAGGCACTTCCTCTACCAACTTCGGCCTCTATCTGTTTAATCTTTCATTTACAGATTTTAAATTTGGGTATGCCTCCTGTGTAGCCTATAGTGTGGCAATTGTTGTGTTTGGTCTCTCCTTGGGAATCAACCGCCTTAACCGACGAAATTCGGAGGGTGCATAGGCTATGAACAAGGCGCAAAAACCGAACGTCATGGCACTACGCCTCGCAACTTATATCATGCTCACACTGCTCGCTGTGGTGTTTGTTTTTCCATTCTATTGGCTCTTTACGGCCTCCTTCAAGACACAAGCCCAGATATTTGTCACACCGCCCCACTGGATCCCCAGCCACCTTATGTGGTCAAACTACACGGACCTATTTCAGCAAACTAACATCCTGCGGGCGTTCTTTAATTCTGTTGTAACGTCCGCAGGAAGCGTGCTGCTCTCGCTATTCTTATGCTCATTGGGCGGGTTCGCGTTTGCGAAGTATCCGCTGGCTCCAGGAAATAATCGAATGTTCGCGTTTGTATTGGGAACGATGCTTATACCAGGAGCCGTTACACTTATTCCTACATTTGAGATACTCGTTCATATCCACTGGATTAACACCTACTGGGCACTCATAGTGCCAGGTGCCGTGGGTGCGTTTGGCATCTTCTGGATGCGGCAGTACATGGGCGCTAACCTGCCAGATGATCTGCTGGCTGCGGCGCGTATTGACGGATGCAGCGAGTTCGGTATCTACTGGCGCATTGCGGTACCAATCGCACAACCTGCTCTTGCCGCGTTGGGCATTATGAACTTGATTGGAAGCTGGAACAACCTTATGTGGGCGTTCATCGTGCTTCGTACACCTTCTATGTATACGCTGCCACTAGTCATCTATTTGATGCAGGGTGAGATGAGTACACCGTGGGGCATGTTAATGGCGGGAGGTGTTTTCACCGTGTTGCCTCTGGTGATTGCGTTCCTTCTGTTCCAAAAGCAGTTTGTTGCCGGTATAACGGCGGGTGCCGTAAAACAGTAAATTATGTTCTTTGGGTTACGTGTGTAAGGCAAGAGGGTGACCCATGGCAAGCAAAAGACCATGGAGTATCATCCACGGATGCGGTGGGTTCCCAGGAACCCACACGTCGGGTTGCAGCACGCTGCTTACACCGTTAGCGTTTGCATAGCCCCCGCAAAACATGCCGCCCGAAATCGCTTGAGCGCCAACTGCTATGATAACTCTGGGCTGTCCCATGGCATGCAGCGTTTGACATAGAGGCTCTTGCATAGCGAGTGGCGCCGGGCCAGCAACTAGCAGTACATCGGCGAACCGTGGAGATGCCGTGAAGTGAATACCGAACCGGCTTGCGTCGAAGATTGGATTCGTACACGCTGCCACTTCCAAATCGGTGGCGTTGTCTCCCGTAGAGACGTAGCGAACAACAACTGATTGTTTGAACGGGCTATGCGCTGCGTCTACATTTAGGGTAGGGCGACCAGCACGAAGCACCAGATCTTCGCGCCTCTTGACAGCTGTGCGTGTACTGCGTGACGTGACGATGGTTTTGGTGGGGCACACGCGCATGCAGTGGCCGCAACCCACACATTTTCCTAGGTCTAGCGCAACCTCTGGCTTTTCGTCTGTAGGTAGTTCTATCGCCTTTGTTGGGCAACCATCTGCGCAAAGTGTACAACCTTCACCGTGCGTGCACGGCGCGGAAGTTATCGCAGGCAGTCCGCGATTGGCCGCAGATAGGTCTGGAAATATTTCATCAGCAGTGCAACGCGGCGATTTTAGGTAGTTTAATAGCGACGGCAGCATCACTCTCCCCTTCTGGTCATAGGTCGGTCCCACTGTACGATAGACCAAAGCTCTTGTTGCACAGGGGAAAATCGGAGAGAAGACGACCACGAACCGCTATAGATAGTGCAGTCCAGTTGTTGAAACTGGGGTCCTTGATCTTGTAGCGAGAAACGCGGCCGTGGCTGTCCGTCATCACAAGGTGAATAAGCTCCCCTCTCCACGCCTCAACTATGCCAACCCCCACAGAATTCGCAGGCAATGTTGCTGGCGATGAATCGGGCTCATGAGAACTGGTAATCCTAGACACCATATCTGCTGCGAGTTCCATCGCGACGATTGCCTCCTCTGCGCGCACTCGTGTTCTTGCGAATACGTCTCCTTCAAAGTAGGTTGGCGGCTGCCACTCTACCTGCTCGTACT
This sequence comes from Chthonomonadaceae bacterium, assembly GCA_027450145.1. GTDB lineage: Bacteria > Armatimonadota > Chthonomonadetes > Chthonomonadales > Chthonomonadaceae > JAJZFK01. The sequence goes on from DAIDKH010000022.1 coordinate 22,522, forward strand.
CCGGTTGAGCTATCACCTTGCGCACGTCGTATGCAATGCCGCTTGCTCTCCCCGCCGGTCCTACGAGCCCAAAGTCACGCGCCAGTGATGTCTTAATGTCGCCCATTCCCTCCATGCGTTCAATCGCTGCACCGTTGTTGAGCAGGAGTGGCAGAATGGATCGCAACTGGCTGCTACAGGTCCTCAATCGACGAGTAGCCTCTATTAACAGGGGTTTGGCAGGCATATACTTATGGGCGAATGGAACTATCACGCTCGTCATAAACCGCGTGCCGGTAAGAAGTTCCGCAACACCAAGCACATCGCCTCGCAACGCAGAAAATGCCGTACCCCCCGCGCCGAACCCCAAATCAGTACAGATACCTACCAGATCGCCGATGTGGCAGGCCGCACGCTCAATCTCTATGCAGGCATATCGCATTTTGCGCACATCGGGTGCTGCAGGAACGCTGCACAGGTTTTCCATTGCGAATGCGTGCGCAGTTGCATTGGCCGCTGCTGTATCACTGGAGGCTGCTTCTACCAGGTAGTTCATCATCCTCCAGTCGCAACGGGTAAGGCGTTCTTCCAAACCTCTGTGAACAAATCCCAACCTTATTTCCAGGTTTTCGATTACCTCACCTAGGCAGCTGAAGCGAAAGTGTCCGGGCTCAATAATGCCGGCATGAACAGGACCAACTGGAACCTCGAAGACCCCATTGCCCTGAACTACCGTGAACCGGTAAGGAGCGCGACGCGAACGTTTACGCGCTGTCGCGGCTGTAACGTGTTCGGCAAGTGGGAACAGATCAGTCGGGTAGGAATCATGCATGACCAGGCTCTTCAGGCGTGGGTGACCTACTGGCCGAATTCCCCACAAATCTGCAATCTCTCGCTCGAACCAGTGCGCTTGTGGAAGGTCTGGAGTGAGCGATGCGTAGGATACAGCATCGTGTGGAAGTGGTGAATTAAGGAGACTTACACCGCCGCTTTGGGTTTGTATAATGAGCGTAAGAAGCTGATGACCGTCTGCGCCGTCGGCAGCTGTAAGCAGTCCAAGTCGGTTACCATCCCCAATTTCCGATTTAAGACGGGCACGGAGCTGCATGATGGGAACTTCGTCCATTTTTAGTGCGCCTGTGAACACACCGGGCTGAGTATTCATGGCGTCAACCTCGAAAAGGCTCGAAGCACTGCAGATGGGAGCAAAGTGCCTAGCCACAAAGCTAGTACCAGCAGCATTGCCGGTGCAGCGATACTCCGCCACGTATTTCCAAACTTTTGCGGCAATCGTTCCTTGCCGGGCGGCGGCTCACCAAACGCGACACCACAAGCGTGTACCACTAGCGCTACGAATGCACACGTGATGCCCACCAGCAATGCCCCTGCAGCGATAGGCTGGTGTTCTCTAATGCAGGCTGCCAGGATATGCCACTCTGATAAAAAGCTGCCGAAAGGCGGCGTTCCCGCAACTGCAGCAATACCGGCTAGCCAGAGCAGAGCGCGCGCGGGCGAAATAGTAATTAGCCCCCGAAGGCGCTCCAATAAATTTGTTCCGTAGATTTGATTGGCATCACCCGAGATCAGGAAGAGTGCAGTTTTTGCAAGACTGTGACAGACAGCCTGGAGGCAGAAACCGCCTACGGAACCAAGGCTTATAGCTGTCGCCATAATCCCCATGTTTTCCATACTGCTGTAGGCCAGCATGCGGCCGGAATTCCGTTGTCGTACGAGGAATAGTGCTGCAACACAGGTTGTCAGCACGCCCATAGGAAGCATTGTAAGCCGTACGAATTGTCCCTGTCCCGCAGCAAGCATGACATTGGTCACCCTTAAAAGGGCCAACATGGCACCGTTGCCCAGCGCTCCTGCAAGGATTGCCGCTCCTGGGGCAGGGCTCTGGTTGTATGCATCGGGTTGCCAAAACTGGAGTGGAAATAGACCGGCTTTGGTTCCGTATCCTAACAGTAAGAAGACAAAACCAAACCTTAACAGGGCAGGTGGCAAGTGGTTAGCGGTGCGAATTAGCAAGGCGCAAGACAGTGTTCCGTCTGGCGCAAGAGCGTGCTGAGAGGCAGCAAATATTAGCGCGGTGCCGAAGAAAGCGAACGCAATCCCTACACTGCAGATAATGAGGTATTTCCATGCAGCCTCCAATGACGCGCCAGACCTAGTGGAGTAAACAAGGGGAGCCGAGGCGAGTGTGGATGCCTCTACCGCGATCCACAGGTATCCAAGATTGTCTGCAATTGCTATGCCGTAGATACATAGCAATACTGCCAGCGTACAGAAATAGAATTCTCTAAGCACCCGGTGGTTTTGGAGATTAATACCCTGTTGCTCGCGGGCGAAATAACCGGTAGTATGTTCTGTAACCGCCGCTGTAACGAATGTTGTGAGCAGTATGAAAAGTACTGCAGTGGGGTCAACTAAAACGCCAGGCCACGGTCGATCTGGTGCATGATTATGCCAGAGGTAGGGAGCGCTGAAGATTACTGAGACAGCGCACTGTAACCACATCATCCTGGCAACTACGCGCGGTAATTTCGGTGCCGGCAGCATAAGCGCAGTGAACAGCCCAATTACCGGCACAGCACACAAACCGATGAATTCTAGCGTTTGATGGACGTTCATTCGGTGTCCCTGGCGCCTTCGGCACCTGAGCAACGCAAATTGCAATCTGGGTTGCTAATTGCCTTCATCGCTTGTGATTACCTAATCGTAGTATGTCAATGTGTTCGAAGCTGTCGCTTATCTGAAAGACCAGCACGCCAGCAATCATCGTTCCTGCCATAATGTCCAACAGAACGCCCAACTCTACTAAAAGTGGTAGAGAGTGCGGAATAGTTACCGTGAAAAAGAACATGCCATTTTCTAGGACTAGAAAGCCAATTATTTGGCTCACTGCAAGTCGTCGCGAAACCATGAGGATCATGCCGGCAAGAATCACGCCGATAGACGGTAGTGCGGCAGGAGGTACGGATTGCTGGAATGGATGAAATAGAAAGAGCCCGCCAACGGCAGCAGAAGCGAGTAAAAGCAGTAGCGGCGACGAAATAAAGGTTCCTAGGTCTTTTCGGCATCCTACGACCTGTGTAAGGTGCGAAAGGTATAAAGGGGCTGCAATACCCTTGAGCAGCAGAACCCCCACTCCTGCAATCGTAAGTGCAGGTTCATTGTGTGCGATACCTACAAGTGTAGCGAGAGCGCCAACAGCAATTGTCTGAACCGAGTAGAGTGTAAGCTTGGTGCTAATTGCAGTTACCCCCACCATCCATAAACTGGTAATGAGTAGCAGGTTACCCAGTAGCGAATCCAGCGAAGTCACGGCTTTGTTTATCCTTTTAGGGCGGCTAGCAGGCATGCTACTAATGAGAACGCCAGCCCAAACGCCAGCAGGTCAGGTAATTTGCGCCAGTGTAGACGCACAAGAACGGTATCGATAATGGCCGCCAAAACTACCAGGCAAAACATGATTGTAGTGGTCGCTGCCCAGCGAGTAATTGGTGTCTTAATCACGATCTCATTAATTAGCATCTGCGCGATCAGACCGTAGTAGACAGTGAGCTTGAGGCCAGCCTGATACTCCATAAGAGCGAGACGAGGTCCACTGTACTCTAGTAGCTGAGCTTCATGGATCATCGTTAATTCAAGGTGTGTGACCGGGTCTTCAATCGGCATCCGGGCGGTTTCTGCTGCAGCACAAATCCAGATGGCAGCCACTGCGAGTGGCAGGACATAGGCAGAACCACCAGTCGAAACAGGAGTAGCGATAAGCGCGTTTAGCCAGGGACTCCCTTGATATATTGCAACTGCGCTCAGTGCAAGTACCAGCGTTGGTTCGACAAATATGGAGAGCGCGGATTCGCGGCTTGCTCCCATCCCTCCAAAGGCTGTGCTAGTATCCATAGCGGCTAAACCCGTCGCCATACGTGCGGCAGCTAACAGGAACACAAACAGGATAAGATCCGCACTAATTGGCGCGGGCAGGCCAGCCCACGGCACAACTAATGCCACCAACCCATAGGCCGTTAGGCTCACAACAGGGGCATTCTTAAAAATAGGGCCAGTTTCGTCACTAAGAACTGTTTGTTTTCGTGCAAGCCTCAGGAAATCGTACAATGGCTGGACGACCCGGGGCCCTCGACGTTTTTGTAGACGGGAACGGCATGATCGCAGAATGCCAACAAGCAAGAACGGCATTATTATCGACTCGAGTACTGTAACCGCTAATCCTACAAGAGAGATTCTGCTCACCGATAGTATCCTGCGGCCGCTAGCAATAGCAGGAGTGTAGCGAACATGGTCACTAAATAGGCATGAATACTGCCGGCCTGAAGTTGCGCAATAAGATCTCCAATTCTTTGAATTACCCTTAACAGCGGTATGTAGACGCGGGATTCCATGGTAGCGTCCGCATGTGTCTCAACCTCTATGTGGTCTGGAAATAGACGGGCGTTAGAACCATCAAACCGTACCTCAATGTCGTATCGGTAGATGGCGCCGAATAGCCGAGCAAGCGGTTGGGCGAAGCTCTCACCTGTGGTCTGCATTCGAGCGGAAATGCCACCACCACAAGCCCAGGCGGGCACAGATAGGAGCGGCATTCCCTTGTCTCTATAGGCGAGCCACATCGCCATAATGCCTCCGCCTGCAAACATGAGAATTACGAGTTGCCCCGTTGGAAGTGTCCAGAAGAGAGTCGGGTGTGCGGGACAGATTAACCCGGCGAGAAACCTGGTGATGACAGGAGCCAATAGCCCCGCAGCCACCGATAACACGGCAGGGATCGCTATACCAACTCGCATCGTGGGCCCACATTCGCGTGCTCTTTCTGCTTTCAATGACCGCGCACGACCTAGGAATACGACGCCAATGAACCTTATGCATGTCGCCATAGAGAGTGCGCCAACAAGTGCCAGCCACCCTAAAAGCAGTAGAGCTCCCATGCGAAGCGAGGGCTGATGAGAGGCAAGCGCAAGCTGAAGACACCCGTGCAACAGCAGCCACTCGGTTGCGAACCCTGCCAGCGGGGGTAAAGCACAGAACGAGGCGCCTGCGGTTAATGTGCATAACATTGTGTGGGGCATACGCCTGCCTAGCCCGCCAAGTTTATCAATATCATGGCAATCCGCGGTTATGTCCACTGCTCCCGCAGCAAGAAACAGTGTAGATTTGAATAGTGCGTGGCTCAACACACCAAATAGGGCAGCGATCTCCAAGCTCATCCCAATTTGGGCTAATCCCATTTGCGTCGCTATCAAGCTTACACCAATTGCACACGTAATTACGCCTACATTTTCCACTGTGCTGTATGCAAGGAGACGTTTTAAATCGCGTTGAAGAAACGTGAAAATCACGCCCCAAAAGGCGGTGATAAGCCCGAATATTACCAGCACGTAAGAGGCTACTGGACTTTGAATTGCATGGTCTACAAGAAAAATCCTGATGAGAGTGTAAATCGCTGTTTTCACCATGACCCCGCTCATCAATGCGGATACAGGAGCTGGTGCGGCTGGGTGTGCGGCAGGCAACCACAGATGAAACGGCCAACATCCTGCTTTGACCACTAGTCCAATAACGAGTAAAATTGCTGGCCACATTGCGAGCGATCCTGTGACGTGCCATGCGGTAAAGTCCCATGAATGGGTAATGGCATGGAGCCAAAAAAAGGATCCCGCAACGAAGAGTGTGCTTATTCGCGTCGCTGCTAGGTAGATGAGGCCCGTGGTGCGCGTGGTGCGCTCCTTGTGATTCGTAAACACCAGCATTGCGGAACTAACGGCCATGGCTTCCCAACAGACGACAAATGTTATCGCGTTGGCGGCGGTAATTACGCCACACATCGCGGCCACAAGTATAACAAGAGAGACCCAGAATATGCGGGCGTTAGCTTCGTGCCTTAAGTGCCGCATGTAGGAGGGAGCGTAAAGGGCTACAGCGATGGTGCATATAGCAACTACGCCCAGAAACCATCCGCACAACCAGTCAAATCTAAACGCTGGACCAATTCCAGCCAGGCAGAACTGGGTGTGGACGGTAACTAAGAATGATCGATTGATCGCAGCTCCAGCAACGAGCATAATCCCTATACTGCTGGTAATGAGCAATGCTGCGGAAGTGCTGTCGCCTTTGTTTTGTGGTGCGAGTATCGGAACCAGCCCGGCTAAGACCCACGTGCAAATTATAAAAATTAAGATTTCAAGGTGCATCGCCGAACTCCGCCTCTATGAGTCCGTTTTAGGGGCACTACCGGTTGACTGTTGATTGATTTCAGCCAGCATTTCAACTGACTCGTTCAACTCCTCCATGAAGTAGAGCCGCATTAGAGACAACACATCTACAAGTCGGTGGTTCTTTAATGAGTAAAAGACTTGATTGCCTTCTTTGCGATTAACGACAATATGACTGGCGCGCAAGACCGCCAAATGCTGTGACGCGTTGGCTTGCTCAACGGCTAGCCGCTCTAATATTGCTCCCGCAGACATTTCTCCTTCGCTCAGGATTTCGACAATTGCGATCCTTGTTGGATGTGACAGAGCTTGAAAAATAGCCGCCTTAAATTTTCGTAACTGTGATTGCAAATCACAATCCCTTCATGAATTTAGTAAAACATTCGTATTTTACGTATTATAGCATATTCGTTATTTCGAATATATGATATGTTCAGTCTAGTTTGATACGGTATGTGGCTAAATGTGCGAACGGTACGAGTGCACGCTGAAGGGGACACATGGAATACCGCCGGATCTAGTTGCTGTCAAGGTTTCCATGAACAACGATTCAGTGCCTAAGCGGTGCTCGTCCATGATAGGCAAACTGAAGCACTAATTAATTGGGGCGTTTTTAGCCTTCACAATCGGTACCTGGCAGTGCCAAATGATCGTCGCTAACCACTATATTTCATTGGTGGTCGACGACGAGACTGCTATTGTAGGTCTTACGCATTTGGCTTGTTGTTGCCTTCTCGCTGGTGCCATTCCAGGATACAAAATAGTCCCAGTACTCTCCAAAGCTGTGCATAAGCGTGATGTCTGGTACACCGCCGATTTCCGTGATAGCGAGTAGTTTGCGGCCATCAAAGAGAGTTTGCATCTTTTGGTATAGACCGGTCAGAGGATCGCTTTGGCTAGCCGGATAGGCGTCTACACCTACGATATCGACGTATTTGTCACCAGGATACCATGCCATGTTTCCTCCGCTAGTGTAGACCCAAATAAGGTTGTGAAGATGGTCGATCTTGGTGTAGCGATTATACATTAGCTTCCACAGTTTTTTAAAAGCTTCGGGGCCGTGGGCGCCCCACCAGAACCATCCACCCTCTGCTTCATGTAGCGGTCTCCACAAAACAGGTATTCCGGCGGTCTGCAGCTTTTTTAACTGGATTGCAATGGCGTCAAGGTTAGAAATAAGAGTCCTATATTCCGGTGATTTCGGGTGAGCTAGTGCGTCAGCAAGATTGTAGGTTGTGGCATATGTATAGAATCCGCTCCACCAGGGTGCGTGAATGAGTTTACCCGCGCTGTTTTTGTAGGTTCCGTTGATGAGATGCATGGGTGCATTCCAATGCCAAGAAATGGTGAGGATGTAGCCGTTACGGGCAGTTGCGATCATTCGCTGCACGGTACCGGCGGGATTCGCATGGTGAGCAATTCGGGACGGCGAATAATCCATAAAGTCCTCGCCCCTTATAAATGGAAGCCTGCCAGTTTGCGAATGGATGAACGCGGCATCTTTTCCGGAATAGCACCCACTAGCGGTTTGTTTGCCGTAAATAATCCACAGCTTCTTGAACAGCATACGAGCCGCGGCGTCAGCGTTAGGGTCGCTTAGTTTTAGAGGAGGCTTGTGCGGTGACGGAAAGGGCTTTACTGGAACAAGCCTCACGGAGTTGACATTGTAATATCCCCATCCACCACCGATGGAAATTATGTTGTTTCCGTTGATTAGGCGTACAATACCGGCTCGGTGCATTGCCCAGCTATTGCCTGTGGCAGGGAATGTACCGCTGAATGTCAACTGGTTCACCTTTAGGTTGTAGCCTTTGGGGCCGGCAGGTGAACTGTAGCGAATTTCAGGCCGGTACAAACCAGCCTGAGCATCAAATCGAAAGGTAACATTGTCGGCTGCAGTGATGAAACCGGTTGCATAACCTTGTCCGGTGTAGCCCGGTATGGAGCGTGCAATCGTGGTGCCTTGCAACTCCGCTCTACCTATTGGTAAATTGATCGCTCCGGATTCGGCAATGGAAATTGAAGGGACGAGCAGCAAAACTGCAGCCGCTAAGCCCGTGAATAGTCGTGGAACCATTTAGGAAGGCCTTTCATCTTAATTCAATATCTCCGGAAGTCTCTAGTCGCCGCAGGGACGGGCAATGCAATGCCCACTTTAGCTATAACATTTACGCAACCGATTCGATAATCCCTTCTCATTAGGGTTGACAGCGGGACGATCGGAATACCAGCAGGGGTTAGATCAATGGTGGTTCAGTCCGCGCGTATTTAAGACTAAGTGATGCGTTGAAAGCAGGTTTATATGGACTTATCGCAAGTACTTCCTAGACTATAGTAAGTGGTTGTACCTAATTGACAGAAGAATTCAGAGTCGAAAGTATCTTTTTTGGACGTACTCGGCGCGAGTATAATAGTTCAATGTGTACGTGCTGCCCAAAGGTGACTGAATGACGCGTGTAAAAATATGCGGTATTACCAATCTCGATGACGCGATGTATGCCGTGGAGTGCGGCGCTGATGCACTTGGCTTTATCGCGGTAGCAGAGTCACCTAGGTATGTTGGAAGGTTTGAGGGCTGGGAGGCGATCCCTTTCCGGGTGCCGCCACCAATTACCTGCGTGTGCGTATGCAGGCGGGTGGAAGAAGCTCTACCTGGTTTTGACACGCTGCAGACCTATTCGCTGCCGCCTGCATCTCGTGGTCCCAATAGGCGGCTTGTACTGGCCGTCCGTATTGCCGATGCCCATAGCCTCGACGAGTTGCAACAGACATTGCAGACAGAAGGCAGACAACAACCGGCAGCTCTCCTCCTTGATGCGTACAGTCCCACGGCTTTTGGCGGCACCGGAGAGCGATTTGACTGGTCTATAGCTCAGGAGGCGATACATCGTTTCACACTGCCAATCATTCTGGCAGGAGGACTAACGCCGGAGAACGTAGGCGAGGCAATACTGGCTGTAAGACCGTGGATGGTGGATGTCGCGAGTGGAGTGGAGGCTGGCCCCGGCCGCAAAGATCACGCCAAGGTTAGGGCGTTTTGCAGTGCAGTAGCCGAGGCCAATCGCATTCTTGCCGAAGGGACCCGTCAGTGAAACTCTTCGGCTGTGTGTAAATGGTTTAACATAGGGATTCCGAAATATTCGGGCGCGTCTGCGGGAAATTTAGAAATTACGATCAGTAACTGTGCGTATGCCCACTTCTTTTATTAGTGCATCGTCGCATTTTTCTAATGGGGTGTAGGATGGGTGGCCAGGTAAGTCTCTACACGGATTATGACGCGTATTATAACAGCAGATGAATCCCCACCTAGGATCTTCGCTAAGGTTCGCATCGCTTCGATGAAGTGTATTACTGTGAAAGAAGAGTGCATCGCCCGGCGCCATTTCGCAGTAGACCAGATCAAGCTGGTTCTGGGCCAACTCTACGCGAGCTGGATCAGCACCAGTCTGTCCGCCAGCTTTGCCGTGTTCAATGCGCCCCATGCGATTCGATCCGCGCAATACCTGCAGACATCCGTTTTGCTTATGCGCTCTGTCGACCGCGATGTAGCAGCTTGCCATATCGGGAAAAAGGCAGCCATTGTTGTACCAGTACCCGTAGTCTTGGTGCCACTCCCAGGCCCCACCTTGCCTGGGCTCCTTAACCATCATCTTGTAATGGTAAAGATAGACCTCGTCCTCCAAAAGTTTCTCCATACGATCTACCAACTTGTGGCAACGGCAGATCGCACTGTAAATCGAGTCATTTGTAACGTCGCTAGCCAGCCACAGTTTCGATTGACGACCCTCTGAGTCCACGACTGCGTGAACGGAATGCGACTGATCTTCCTGGCCAACTCGTCGAAGATAGTCCATTTCCTCCTGGTCAAATAGACCTGGGACCAATAAATAGCCGTCCCTTTTAAACCGATCGACTTCAAGTTTCTCATCCACTGTTTGTGTCACCATGTGCCTCCTGGTTGGCTCCGCCTGGGCGAACGCCTGTTGTGACAGAAGTTCTACTCGCCTTCGTGACTATCCTGCGATGTTGTACTGTTTTCGTAAATACCATCCATCGCGGGCCGCATGGAGATCATACCAAACCCATCTGTACGCCGCTGTCCTAATCCGCACTCCCACGCCGTCAGCAATAATTCTATTTCGCCATAGAGCACAAAAGGTGCGTAGCAGCCGATGATGTCCTCCCCGAGAAACCGAACTTTCCGTGTTCCCTCACGAGGGTCCTTTCGAATGTATTTCTGATTGAATTCAATGTGCACCGGTTTACCCCGCAGTTCCGCACCACTCACCCGCCTGTGTGTGAGAAGCAGCTCGTTCACTAGTACGCGTTCTATTTCCTCGCCGTGATGAAGTGGTCGCAAATACCGTACCATTTGCGGTGTCGGCTGTGCAATCGCCGGTGTGACAATGGGTGTAACACATGTGCAATCCATTCGACCACCTCTAAAATCCGGCGTACTGATTTGTCGTATTGCAGCAATGCGTAGCGGGTGACCGCATAAAGTAATTGTCTGCTGCTTCGTCGCAAAATCATGTAGTTTCTGGATAAGCGGCTGGCTTGGCGAGGCGAACTGCCATTCAATGCGCCCTGGTGCAAAGTGGATGTGGCCATCGCTGATACGGCGTGACTGGCTTCGTAGGTTGCTGAAATGGTAGTCCCCACCAGGCATCAGGCCGTCAGCTGCGGTTGACGGTGTTCCATCAATAATTGCGCGAACCAACTGCTGCAAGTGTTCCTGGTGGTCAATCGGTATCGATAATTCGTTGTCGGTTACAAAGCTCAAAAGAATGCGCATGTTATAGAATTCCTAACTAGCAAATGAATTTAGGCGCCAAAAACGGGCTGGCTTCAACTTAGATAATCTCGTTGAATAGGCCAGTTTGCCGGTACAAGCGGCAGAATTTTCTCAAACTCGCGTGGAGCGGCTTCCAACGGGTACTCGGCGGTCGGTACCATGCGGTACCATAACGATAAATAACTGGGCGTTTAACGTGCAAGGAGTAACACAGATGACGAAGCGGGTTCGCCATGAGGGGCGGCGGAATTTCCTGAAGGCGGCAGCGGCGGTGGCCACCATGTCCAGCGTAACTGGAAGCTTAAATGCAGAAGCGGAAGCCGGTGCCGTTAGCGGCACGCCGGCATTGGGCGACACCATTGCAGCCGTAAATCTTGGGGCATGGATGGTGCTGGAGAAGTGGATTGTTCCGTCGGTATTTAAGGGGCTGAGCGCGCCGGATGAATACACGATTGGCAAGGAACTTGGGTCGGTGAAAGCGGCTGCTCTGTTAAAGCGGCACAGGGAGACGTGGATAACAGAAAAGGATTTTCGGTGGATAGCCGACCATGGATTGAATACCGTACGTCTGCCTATAGGCTATTGGGCGGTGATGCCGGAGGCACCGTACGTGGATGCCAGTGATACGCTGCTCTCCGCGTTGCAGATGGCGGCAAGACATAAGTTGGGCGTAATCGTCGACCTGCACGGTGCGCCAGGAAGCCAGAATGGCTGGGATCATAGCGGCCATGCAGGTCCACTGCACTGGCCCGAGCCCAAAAACGTAGACCACACGCTGCAGGTAATCGACAAGCTTGCCGCACTGTGCAGTTCCCATTCGTGCGTGGTAGGCATAGAGCTTCTAAATGAACCACGCTGGGATGTTCCAATTGAGGTGCTAAAGGATTACTACATGCGAGGATATCATGTAGTGCGAAAGCATCTTTCCAGCGATCGCGCTGCTGTTGTGATCCATGACAGTTTTAGGCCCACGGCTTGGTCGAACTTTATGCAGTCTCCAATGTACGAGAACGTCATCCTGGATACGCACATGTATCAGTGCTTTTCCGCGCAGGACAACGCCAGAAACCTCTCGGGGCAGATCAACTACGCCCTCAATGACCGAAGTGTGCAGCTGGCAGCAATGGGCAAGGAGCTGCCGACGATGGTGGGCGAATGGTCGCTTGCACTTTCGGGCGACACGTGGACAGGGTTAAATGCGTTGCAGCAGTGCGCAGGCAACCGAGCTTATGCTGCAGCACAACTGTTGAGTTATACCGCCACCCGAGGTTGGAGTTTCTGGACTCTCAAAACCGAAGGCGGTGGTGGCTGGAGCCTTCAGGACTGCGTGAAACAGGGTTGGATGCCCGCAAACCTATCCCCGGCCAGCTGATCGACGTGTCGGTGACGTGCACTCCTTTAACGTTACGTGTAATTCGGTGGGTTGAGTGAATTAGAGGGCAAATTGCATGGAGATTCGGCAGCTAGAGACATTTGTAGCGATAGCTAGACTGCAGAGTTTCACAAAGGCAGCAGAGGAGCTGCATCTCACTCAACCTGCAGTTACACGACAAATAGCAGGGCTGGAGGGAGAGTTGCATACTCGGCTCCTAGAGCGACTAGGGCGCAAGGTGGAACTGACGCAGGCGGGTGAGGCGCTTTTGGGCTATGCCAGTGAGATACTGAGGCTCACCGATGAGGCGGTACGGAGTGTTTCGGAGCGCACACTAGGTACGGCAGGCCGCCTGTCGGTGGGCGCAAACAATACCACCGCAACCTACATTCTTCCGTCCATTTTGCAGCGTTTTCGCATGCGGTATCCCGGTGTTGAATTAAGTGTTCACACAGGGGTTTCCTCACACGTGGTGGAGATGGTTGCGGCCAATACCGTTGACCTTGGTATCGTTGCATATTTCGCACCACGACAAGGAATTACCGAAATGCCGCTCGCAGATTATGCGACCGGTGTAGTGGTACCGCCTCATCATCCGCTTGCCGAAGCTGGGTGCCCGGTCACTGCCGAGCAATTGCATGGGCAGTCGTTAATCCTCATGGAGCAGGGCACCAACCTGCGATCGTACGTCGACAGCCTGCTTTCTGCTGCTGGTGTTGCAGAACAGGCCGCGCTTGAGCTGGATAACGTGGAAGCGATAAAAAAAATGATTGAGGCCGGTCTAGGCATCTCTCTGCTGCCGTTTATATCTGTGGAGGCTGAGGTTGCAGCCGGTATTCTGTGTGCGCTCCCCCTTGCCAATATTCCCGGTGCGCAGAGGCGGTTGAGCGCTATCTATCGTCGCGATAAGTACCTGTCGGCGGCGTTGAAGGCTTTTCTTCAGCTGCTGCAACAGGAAGTAGGTTCCGCAGAAACAAACGCCCCGACGGCTACGTGAGCCAGTCGGGGCGTAGGGACAAGGCGGTATAAGACGACCTAGCCGCGTTTGCGGCGCTTGAAGCCTAACGCACCAACTCCACAGAGGGCTAACATACCGGCTGCGCTGCTCGCTTCTGGCACCGCGGGGGGCGGCACATTGAAGTAGACATGACCTGTGGATATCTGCCCGGCGCCAGCGCCATTGCCAAATGGATCGATTCCGTTGCTTCCGACGGTCACCGCGATGTCTAAGCCGTACTGAGTTGGTACATTAGACCCCAACGCGTTGTTCAGTGCAAAGATGTTGCCTGTATTCTCGTTTGGCAGAAGGTCACCCTTTTTTAGTGAGCCGTTGTATCCGTTTCCGCTGGTCATTGCCCAACCTACATACGATGAACCATTATCGGCGGTGTAAGTCGTGGTATGTCCGCCAAGAACGAGACTACCGCTCACACTGCTGTCTACGGCTGCGAGTGGCGAGATGTTCGAACCGAAACCGACATAGAAGGCTCGAATGTCGTCAAGCGTATACGTCCCAGCTTTGCCCGAGAACCCTATCTGGCTCCCAATGTTAAGGCCAAAGTTTTTGACCTTTGAAGTAGTAGCATTATCATTTGTGACTGTTATGCCGCTCGTGATGAGGGTGCTGTAATTAGACGGTAGGGCTGCCATCGCGGGCATTGCAATCACGGTGACAATCCCGGTAATTAAACTAGCACGCAACAATGATTTCATACGCTAGGGTCTCCATGAGATGAATTGCAAACTTAAGCCTAAGTAGCTAAGAGTTATGTTATAGCGTCTTACGTAGCTATTATACAGTGTGTGCCACAGGTATCACATGATAATTGTACGGGTTTAACTTTAAACAATTAACATTACCTGGCGGTTTGATATTGGAAGCAAACGACGGTGTGGCCACAGGGTGGACACACCGTCGAACCATTACTGAAACGGTTTATGCTTAGCGCTTTCGACGCCTAAACATGCCCAGGCTACCTATACCGAACAACACGCTTAGTCCTGCCATGCTGCTTGCTTCAGGCACCGGCGGTGGTCCATTTGGCGAGCTGTAATTTCCGAACGCTATATCCTGAGGACGACCACTAGCCTGAGGACCCGCGTATGCGAGAATCGAGCCCCAAGATCGTCCATCATTGGCAAGTGCAGCTTGCTCAACGGAGTAGACAGACTGTGCAGAAACGCCAGTTGCAGAAAAAGCAGTTCCCCAATTGTACGAACTGCCTGACTTTGCCACCGCACTGTTTAGGGACAGATCCCAAATGGCTATTTGTGCCGCAGCAGAGTTACTCGTGTTAATGTAGTGGGATGCAAGGTAGTCGATGGCGTTGATGTTCGAGGTGGTAAGCTTGACTTCCTTTGCGTACCAGGTGCTGGCCAAACCGCTCACAGGATTAGCTACCGTTGTGAAGGTTGCCTTCCAACTCTCACTGTTGTGAATATTGTCGCTAAGATCTGTACAGTAACCCTTGTATGATTTTCCAGCGATGGTGAAATTATAACTACCAGCAGCGGTGTTCTCGGTGTAATGCTTACCACCTAAATAGTAGGATACACCGACGTTTGTTGACCCGTTGTCATTATTAAATGTAATATTGTTTTGGGCAAACGCTGCGCCGGAAAATAGAGACAGTGTGCAACATCCGATAACAGACAACATGGCGATGCTTCGTGAACCCATTTAGTACTACTCCTTAAACAACTTTGGCTACGACTGATCAAATTCAGCGAGCCATCACATCCCGATGATTTTGAAAACAATAACGTTATACGGCAATTCAGTAATGCGCAAAATGATAAATTTGCGAGTAATTGCTAAATGCTGTTACATTTGCAGTAGATGAACTGAATGTGCCGATTTTCTTTCGATGACGCAAAAAGAACACATCATCGAACTATAGTCCGCTGAATTCTGGTTCTATTCGAAAATGCTCGCGTTGCAATATAGTTAGAAAATTCAGTGTAGCGTTAGGTGATATGTGCGAGATTTGAGTGCAACATACTTAGGATGCGATGCTGGCATTAAACAAACCAGAGGCTGCGAGGTGTAGATGAAAACCATTGTGGGGCTCATGTCGGGTACGTCGGTGGATGCTATCGACGCGGTAATCATGCAGTTCAGCGGTCGCACTCGGCTCAAGTGGAAACTAATCGCTAGCAGGTCTATGCCATGGCCAACTACCGCTCGTGCGGCTATTCTAGACGCATGCAAATCAGATTATCCTTTAAGCCAGCTAACAGTCCTTAACTACGCATTGGGCGAATACTTTGGCCACGCGGTTTGTGAACTTTGCGATCATGCCGGTATCCCACTGGCGGCTATTGACGCAGTTGCTTCGCACGGTCAAACCATCTGGCATCAGCCAGCCCCTGTGCCGTCTGCAGGTTTGATCGCACGAGGAACCATGCAGATTGGGGAGGCCAGTGTCATTGCACAAATTACCGGCTGTACCGTAATCTCAGATTTTCGTACCGGCGATTTAGCGGCTGGCGGTCAAGGCGCGCCGCTGGTTCCTTGGTGGGACTGGCGAATTATGACGCATCGCCGGCAAACCAGGATCATACAAAATATCGGGGGAATTGCCAATGCAACGTTTCTGCCTGCAAGTGGTAGCCTAGGACAGGTCGTTGCTTTTGATACTGGCCCAGGCAACATGGTAATTGACCAACTTATGACTATTATGTCGGGTGGTCAGCGGCTATATGACGACGACGGGGCGTTTGCAGCGCAAGGAGTCGTACATCGCGACTTACTCAAGGTGCTGTTGGAGCATCCGTTCTTCGCGCAGAGACCACCACGCTCTACGGGAAGAGAGCTGTTTGGCAGTGAATATGCCATTAGGCTAACATTTGAGGCAAAGAAGAGAGGCATGAGCGATGAGGACCTAATCGCGACAGTAACAGAACTGACAGCGGTGTCAATTGCCGACTCTTACCGAAGATGGTTGCCCATAACTGAGGGAGAAATCGCAGTAATCCTCGGTGGTGGTGGCGCGAGGAACGGATATTTGGTAGAGAGACTAAAGAGCTTGCTTCCTGCTTACATTGTGTCAACGCATGACGCGTTTTCGATACCGAGCGACTACCGTGAGGCGATGGCCTTTGCGCTGCTGGGTTATGAGCGCTTGAACGGGCAATGCAGCAACGTTCCGACTGCCACGGGGGCGCGGTTACCCGTTAGTCTGGGAAAGGTGACACTGCCGCCCGACGGTACATATCGCCGGGCGGCAGTGTAGCGTGCAGATTATGCACGAATATCCAATCTCGTTCCAACCGTAGGCGGCCCTGAGTCCGCGCTGCTTTGCATGGCATCTGCCTGTGAGCTTTGGGGTTTCTGAAGGACATTCGACCGAACGTGTTGTATTCGACTGCTCAGTGCTGAATCCAGCTGGTCTTGCAGCATCCTTATTCTCGATGACGCCGAAGAGCTGCCTACATCGCGTCGCGACGAGATCGATGACATGAAGATGTCCCCTCCCTACATGATTAATTTGCTTGACATTACAATCAATCGTTGTTCGTAGCCTTGTAGGGGGATTAATCCATATGGGAGCAACAACTTCGTCTGTTCAATTTGCTTGTTTCGGGACGAGTTCATCAACGCTGGCTGTCATTAAGTGTCGACTTCGTACGCCAGTAATCTGTATCGATTAGGGCTGATGATGAGTGCGATTTAGAAGGGTACGTTTAAGTGAACATCCAGAATTTCAATCAGGTCTCGATGCCAATTAAAATTTATAAAAGCAATGTTTATATTATGCAATTATGGCAATGAGTTGCCCCTGATATCTTATTAGTCGAACGTGATAATTGTTACTTGCGTGCGTGATTAAAAACTGGTAAGATTCTCATGTGGGTATTGATAAAGCGTTAAGTATAATAACTTTGCGAATACCCGCTAACTCTATGACGAGTGATATTAATCCGTTATCTCAGCCTTTGTTAAAGTGGAAGGAAGAAACTCGATGCGGTTTTACAACGGAATTGCAATATTGGGAATTGCTGCAGCACTATCGGTACCTATGGCAGCTCATGCAGCGGACCTTGGCACAGCAAACTCATTCAATGTTTGGGTTTTAGGTAATGCAAGTATTACGGGCTCTACCGATGCAGAAGGCGCAATCGCCGTTGGTGGTAATTTGAACCTGCCTACCACGTACACCGCAGAGGGTCACAATGCCGGCGGTACGATAGGTACTGACACCAACGTGGCAGCCTACATCGGCGGCAACGTTAGCGGTGGTGGACAGCTTGGCGCCAACAACAGCGGGAACGTCTACATTGGCGGTACCAATAGTGACAGTCTGCAGCTGAATGGCGGAAAATTGTTTACATCGGTTAGCTCGTCAATCTTCGCAAGCCAGGCAGCCTATTCGCACGCACAGTCCAGTTATCTGTCAACGTTGGCCGGTACAACTGTGGATACCTCTAACTTTAATCAGTGGACACTCGATGCCAGCACCGCGAAGACATACACTGTGGGTAGTGATACACTCGCCGTTTTTAACGTAGCGGCATCCGCGTTAAGCGACAACGCGATCATTAACATCAACAACGCGGGCAGTGATACTGTTCTCATCAACGTGACCGGTTCGCTAAACGGCGTAACCTGGAATGCAGACGCGCAGAACTTCAATGGCAAATCGAAGCTGCTGTGGAACTACACTGGCAGTGATTCGTTTACAATAGGCCGCCAGTTTGACGGTTCGCTGTTAGCAGCGAATGCGAGCGTTACACAGAGCAGTAATGGTCAAGTGGACGGTACTCTCATTGCAAACAACTGGGTAAACCAGGGAAGTGAGGATCACTCCTACATCTTTAACGGTAATCTGCCTACTCCGCCTGCAGTACCCGAGGCGGCTAGTGTGTGGGGCTTTGGCGCCATGATGGGTGTAGCTGGCATTTCCCTCCGACGCCGTAAGAGCCGCTAGAACCGGCAGTTTGTTGGTCGAAAGTAAAATGCAGCCAGAAAATGATTTCTGGCTGCATTATCGTTTTGGGTAATTCTCAGCTAGGCCGTGATGTCGAGCTGATTGCCTCCAGAACCCGATGGTTGAGACGGTGACCCGCCGGTCTCTGGAGCTATTTCTAAGTTTGGTTGTGTTGACATGCGAGTGCGAATATTCTGTAGCCGCTTATTGAGTTGATCTTCCAATTGTTTTTCAAGAAATTGTTGTCTGGTTTGATAGTTTGCATAGGTAGAGTTACCCACGCCATTTAGATTACCACTCATACTCGAGGTCTCCCTATGGGCACCGCACCCTGTCACATTGGCCTGATCTATACTTACGATGCCTCTATTATTATTTTTGTTCAAAATACCGGAATAATTACCTGTATTTAGGGTTTTTTGCTGTACAAATGACTTGGATTTAACGCGTTAACGTCATCTTTAACCTCGCGTGCTTAAGGATCAGCGTGTAATCTGAGCAGGGGGCAGTTGTCTGCCATTGAAGTCCGCCGAACGCACCTAGCCATGCGAGGCATTCTTGTGATTTAACGAGAATACCTGCGATTATAATTTAATTCTGGGGATTACAACAACCATATTGCGGCGACTGCGGGTATAAACATTCGGTCACTACCAAAACATTAACGTTACTGTTAAATGTTGTGCCACAGGAGGTTTGTTGTCTTGAACTCCACATTTAGTCGCGTGCTATGTCTCTGCACTGCTGCAGCGACATTAGGTGTGCTCACGGGCGTCCAGGCTAACGCCACAGTGAAACCGTTTACCGGTAGCCGGCAGCGGTTTGACTCTGGGTGGCGATTTCACCGAGGAGACTTTGCCGACTCCGCCGGCGGACCGGAGGTTACTGGGTGGGTATGGAAGCCAGACAGCAATTCACTGCCAAATGATGCATCCGTTAATGCGGCGCCGAACCTGGAGACCCACGATGGCGGATGGTTGCCTGCAACATACGATGACGTGTTTCATGGCAGAGTAGGGTATGCCTGGTACCGCGCAGCTCTACCACCCATTCATCGCGGCAGGACAGTGTTGCGGTTCACCAACGTTGACGACAACGCAACCGTTTATGTCAATGGGCACAAGGTAGGAGAACATGATGGTTGGGATACTCCATTTCAGTTCGATATAACTGCAGATGTAGAACCCAATAGCCGAAACGTGGTTGCTGTCCTTGTGCAGAATACCGCTGGAGGCGGCGGTATTAATGGCCCGGTGTCTTTAGTTTTCAACCGCGTTCGGGTGCCGGTTGGAGCCACATCGAGCTATTCCGATGCTAAATGGAACACGGTGCAACTTCCGCAAGATTTTGTCGTGGGTACGCCGTTTTCAAAGAGTGCAGATACCAGTCACGGGTTCCACCCCGTAATGGTAGGGTGGTATCGTAAGCAATTTTATCTTCCCGCAAGCGCACGCGGCCGCCAGATCTGGCTTAACTTTGGCGGGATATACAGGGATGCAAGGCTCTGGATCAACGGCAAATTTGTAGGCAGGCACCAATCTGGTTATACTCCCTATCGACCTAACGTAACCCCGTATATTCACTTTGGCAGCGACAATCTGATAGCGGTGAGGGTCGATCCCACTCGGTTTGAAGGCTGGTGGTACGAAGGCGGTGGTATCTACCGTCACGTGTGGCTGGAAGAGCATAATGCTCTTCGAGTAAAGCATTGGGGTACGTTCGTAATATCCAGCGTTCACAACGTTACATCGGCAGACCCGAGCGCGGATTTGACCATTCAAACCACGGTTGCTAATAGCTCCTCACGCACGGTCGTGGCACATCTGGAGTCTCGCGTTGTCAGCCCTACTGGACTGTCAGTAGCATCCATTGGCGCCAACGTACGCCTACCGAGATATTCGTCACACAGGGTGACCACCACTGTACACCTCGAAAAGGCGGCATTGTGGTCGCTGCAACATCGCAACCTCTATCGTTTGGTTTCTACTGTGAGTTCAAATAACCACGAGACTGATGTTCATTACACGACATTTGGAGTCCGCACGATTCAATTTAATGCTGCAACGGGTTTCTACCTGAATGGAAGACCTGTGAAACTGAAGGGAACGTGCAATCATCAAGATTTTGCCGGCGTAGGGATCGGTGTTCCAGATTACGTCTTTAAATACCGTATTATGCGTCTCAAGCAAATGGGTTCGAATGCTTACAGGTGCTCGCATAACCCTCCTGCCACAGAGCTGTTGGATCAATGCGATCGCCAGGGAATGTTGGTAATGGATGAGAACAGGCATCTTGGAGATACATACTCTCCCAAATCTGGACCGAGCACGAAAGTAGGCAACCTATCTGATCTGAAAGAGATGGTGCTGCGCGACCGCAATCATCCCAGCGTCATTATGTGGTCGATGTGTAACGAGGAGCCATTGCAGAGTACGGCCACAGGTGCTCATATCTTTGCAGCAATGCGCCAGGTAACCCGTGCTCTTGATCCCACGAGGCCCGTAACCTGTGCTATGAATGGCGGTTGGGGATATGGCATCTCCAATGTGGAAGATTTGCAGGGCTGCAATTACAATCCTGGTTCCTATGACAGGTTTCATGCGGAGTTCCCGAACAAACCGATGTATGGAAGCGAAGTAGGCAGTACAGTTTCTACTCGGGGTATCTATACGAACAGCAAGAAGCTAGGCTACGTAAGCGCATACGATGTAAATGCGCCTTCGTGGGCTCAAACAGCGGAGGTCACATGGTCTGCAATAGCTTCACGCCCGTTTGTCGCCGGCGGTTTTGTTTGGACCGGGTTTGACTATCGTGGTGAGCCCACGCCATACGGTTGGCCATGTATTAACAGCCACTTTGGTATCCTGGACATGTGTGGGTTTGCAAAGGACAACTACTACTATTACAAGGCCTGGTGGGGCCATAAGCCGTTGGTGCACATATTGCCACACTGGAATTGGGCAGGAGAGGAAGGGCAACCGATAAGCGTTTGGTGCTATTCTGCATGCCATAAAGTAGAACTGTTCTTAAACGGAAAAAGCCTGGGAGTTCAAGACATGCCCAGGTATGGTCATGTGCAATGGGAGGTGCCGTACGAACCTGGTACGCTGGTGGCTAAAGCCTACACGGGCGGGAAACTGCTTGCCACCGATACGGTATCCACGACTGGGCAGGCTGCAGCGATTCGACTTATTCCGCTTCGAAAGACAATTTTAGCGGATAATGAGGACGTGCAACTGGTAAAGGTAGAGGTTGTGGACGCACAGGGACGCGTCGTACCTACTGCAGATAATACCGTTCACTTCAGCGTGTCGGGTCCTGCAGAACTTGATGGCGTGGCGAACGGTGATCCCAGCGACCATGAGAGCGACCGAGGGCACAGCCGCAAGGCATTTAACGGTTTGTGCATGGTGATCGTTCGCGCGAGCAACAAAGCCGGTTCCATTACACTGCAGGCATCGGGAAGCGGCTTGACGCCTGCAGTGGTGAGCTTTAGAAGCACGCTGCGAACGCGTTAACAAGCGGGGGGATTAAAAGGAGGGCCTGGTTCAATTAAACGCCCAGGCCCTTTTAAAATGTCAAGTGAACCTCTTCTATCCACCCTTACGTTTGCTAGGGTACATTCGTGCCACGCGCAGCAACCCAAAGTTTGTACCAATCCTGTCGAGTTAGCTGGACATTGACAGCTGCCGCTGCCTCTTTAATATGCATTACGTTGGTGCTTCCTACCAGCGGAATAATCCCTGCAGGATGTTTCAACAGCCAGGAAACAGCAAATTGTGCGGGCGAAGCGCCGCCGTATGCTGGTGCAAGCTCCTTCATAACAGTAAGTATCCGTTCAATTACTGCATGTTGGTGATGGTCTGCAGGAACTTCGCGCTGGCCGGTGAGCCATCCTCGCCCCACAGGACTGTAGGCGAGAGGCGTTATGCCTAACTCCAGGCACTGGTCTAGCACGCCGTCTCCGTTCCCACCTGCCGCGCCCTCATAGATAGGATCTAGCCGCAGAAGCGAAATCTCGATCTGGTTGGATACGATAGGCGCTTGCAGATATCGTCGTAGGGCAAGAACCTGATGCGGATAGTAGTTAGAGACTCCAATCATGCGGACCAGCCCTCGATCCACCAGATCGTCCAGTACTGCTGCAGTCTTGGCTGGGTGCGTGAGCGGGTCGGGACGATGAAGCTGATACAGATCAACGTAATCCAGGCCCATACGCGTGAGCGATCCGGCTATAGAGGTGCGAATATACTCCGGGTCGTGTTCATAGAACCCACGACGAATTCCCACCTTGGTAGCAATAAACATTTTCTCACGGCTGCCTGGCAGGGCTTTCAGGCACTCCTTGAAGACCGTTTCGCAGGCTGTTCCACCATAGATATCAGCATGATCGAAGAAGTTAATACCATTCTCAAGAGCTGTTTCTACCGCGGTAATTGCCTTCCGGATGTTGTCTGGGCCAACGGAGTTGGGGTCCCATGTGCCCGCGAGCCCCATACAACCAAGCGCGATTCGCGATACCTGTACACCTGTGCATCCAAATGCCTGGTGCAGCATACCTGTAGTCATTGTTTTCTCCTTCAACGAATAAAGCGGCAGATATTACCGTTGGGAAGGGCGCATTTGTGATGAACTAATGCTCAAATTATTCCCTCATTACTCTTGCCACACGCACTGCCTGCCCAGAAGTGACTCCAGCTGTTGCCTGAACGCGTCGGAGTAATCTGCAAAAAGCTCGGTTCTAACCTCGTACCGGGTGCTGTTTTCGCGCAATTCCAGAAAGATCGGCAGGCCTGCAGCACCTGGCTTTTTGTGGTGTTCCATCGTTTCACGCACCATTTTCATGCGATCGCTGGTGACACCTTCCAGCTTCACCACAATCTTGCTATTACCACCGTTTTTACCCACCGCGCTGCCTAGCGGCTGAAGCGCCTCAACCAACAACTCCGCAACACGGTCACCGGCGTCACCTTCTCGCACCCGTTCTCTATAACTAACTTTTGCCTCGAGTATTACAGCGCGATCCTTCTCGATCTGGTCGCGATATTTCGCGTATGCTGACGGAAACATGGTGCATGAGACCTGGCCGGAAAGATCCTCCAGGGTAAAGAAAACCATTGCCTCGCCAGATTTCTTGGAAGTAAAGGGCTTCACCTGAGTCAACATACCGCCGACCTTTACCTCCTTTTTGTCGGGTAGTTCGGAGAGATCAGCAACCCTTACCGTGCCCGCTTTCACCAACACATGCGAGTACTCCTGCAATGGGTGGTCGGTTATGTACAATCCGAGTAACTCGCGTTCGTACCCCAGCAACTGCGCCCTCGAAAACTCAGGAATATCCGGAATTTTTACGACAGGCGTATTACTATCCGTGCTGTCGCCAAACATATCATCCAATGAACCCTGGCCCAGCTTTTTAGATCGCTGTAATTGCGTCGCTTGGGCTATGCAGTCATCAATCACCTCACAAAGTGCTCGGCGGTTTGCGTGCCCGGCAATGCTGGAAAAGGCACCAGCATGTATCAGTGTCTCTATCACGGACTTTGTCACGCCACCATTTTCAGTTCCGATGGTGCGGTTGCAAAAGTCTTCCAGGCAGGCAAACGGGCCCTCGCTGCGCGCGTGAAGAATTGCGTCCACTGCTGCTTTGCCCACGTTTTTGATGGCGGCTAGTCCATACCTAATGGCGCGTTTACCAAGCTCAACGGTAAAATCCGCGCCGCTGGCATTGATGTCCGGCGGTAGAACTGGAATGGACATTCGCTTGCATTCGTCCATGCAGGTCACTAGTTTATCGGATTTGTCCAGGAAGCAGGCCATGAGGGCAGCCATGTACTCTAACGGGTAATTGGCTTTTAAATAGGCCGTTTGATAGGCCACCATGGCATAACATACTGCGTGTGCCTTGTTGAAAGCATAGCCCGCAAACGGCTCCATGAGGTCGAAGATCTCGTCGGCTTTCTGCTTTGAAATGTTGTTTGCCTTGGCGCCTTCAATGAATTTTTCCCGCTGCTTAATCATCTCCTCTTTCTTTTTCTTACCCATCGCCCGCCGAAGCACGTCTGCCTGGCCAAGGGTATATCCGGCGATGATCTGGGCAATGCGCATAACCTGATCCTGATAGACGATAACTCCGTAGGTCTCCTCTAGAAGGTCCTTTAGGAGAGGGTGTGGATACTCAATCTTCTCTTGCCCATGTTTGCACCGAATAAATCGTGGTATGTGGGCCATGGGACCAGGGCGGTAAAGCGCTACCATAGCCGCAACCTCGCGAACGTTACCGGGCTGCAGCTCTTGAATATATCGCCGCATTTGTGGCGACTCAAGTTGAAAGACACCAACACAATCACCGCGTGCAAGCAGATCATACGTCTTCGCATCATCCAGTGGCAGTTTGCGTACATCCAGACGCTCCCCGGTGCTCTGCTCTACATTCCGTACCGCTTGAGCAAGAATGGAGAGATTGATGAGCCCGAGGAAGTCCATTTTGAGCAGACCGATCTTCTCCAGCATCCCTGCCGGGTACTGGGTAACGCAACCGCCATCTGCCGACCGCTGCAGCGGAGTATAGTTGACGAGGGGCTCGTGCGAGATGATAACACCTGCGGCGTGTACCGAGGAGTGTCGTGATATGCCCTCTAGCCGTCGCGCGGTATCGATCAGTTTGCGTGCAGCGGTCTCCTGCTGGTAGACGGTGCTAAACTCCTGGTTAACTTCCATTGTTTTGTCAATGGTCATACCGACGGGAATGGTGGGGATCATTTTGCACAACCGTTCAACATCGGGTATGGCGTACCCCAGCGCCCTGCCGGCATCCTTTAGCACGGCCCTGGCGGCAAGAGTACCAAACGTCACAATTTGTGCCACACGTGCCTCTGTTGGGTCGTTCTGATTGGGGCTGTATTTTTGCGTAACGTAATCAATCACTTCCGATCGTCGGGCATCCTCAAAGTCCATATCTACGTCGGGCATCTGCACGCGTTCAGGGTTCAGAAAGCGTTCGAATGTAAGACCATACTCCACGGGATCAATGTCGGTAATGCCTACCAGGTAAGATGTGAGGCTTCCCGCTGCAGAACCGCGAACGCCGAAAAATATTCCCTTTTTGGCAGCGAAGTCTGCAAAGTCGCGAACAATTAGGATGTACTGGGAAAATCCCGTGGACTGTATGATGTCCAGTTCATATTTTAGTCGTTCTGAAACCGGTGGTGGAGGCGAGCTCCCAAATCTGGCCGTTAACCCTTCATACGCGAGCTGTGATAGATACTCATGCGGCGTTAGGTGCTCTGGTATTCCCGGTGAGGGTAGAGGACATCGGCCAAACTCCAGGTCTACGTTACATCGCTCTGCAATACCAAGAGTGTTTTCGATGCAATGTGGGTTCAATGCACCAAATAACTCCTTCATCTGCTGTGCGCTCTTGAGATAGAACTCCTGTGTGGCGTATCTCAATCTGTTTTCATCGGATACGGTTGAGCCAGTACCGATACACAACAGGATATCGTGCGCGTCGGCATCCCCAGCCGTGAGGTAATGAACGTCATTGGAGCAGATTACTGGCAGGTGAAGATCCCGTGCTATCTTGAGCAGCTGCTCATTACAGTGAATCTGCTCGGGGAGGTTGTGGTTCTGCAGTTCCACATAATAGTTTTCGGCACCAAAAACATCACGGTAAAACGCGCACGCGTCGCGAGCCTTATCGTAGTCGTTTTGCAGAAGCGCTTGATTAATCTCGCTACCCAGGCAGGCCGTGGTGGCAATTACTCCCTCACTGTACTTCTGGAGCAAATCGCGATCGATTCTCGGCTTGTAATAGAACCCTTCAAGTGCAGCAATGGAAGTGAGCTTTAACAGGTTGCGATAGCCTGCGTTGTTTCGTGCCAAGAGCACCATGTGGTATGCAGACTGATCTAATTTGGGTTGTTTGTCGGTATGCCGCCGTGGCGCGACGTAAGCCTCTACGCCAAGAACTGGCTTAATGCCGGCGTCGTGGCACTTGACGTAAAAGTCGCCTACTCCAAACATAACACCGTGATCGGTAAGCGCGATGGCCGGCATTTCCATTTCGGCAGCCCGTTTAATTAGCTGCCCCAGTTTATTGGCGCCATCGAGGAGACTGAACTCCGAATGGCAATGTAAGTGTACGAAGTCGCTGCTTGTCATACTGAGAAGGACGCCTTTTGCTGTTGAAGAGTGCCGCTCGCTACCAACAAATCACACCGCATAATCCCGCTACACCGATTCGCGGTGCGGTGCTGCACCATTGATGCAGAAAATACAGAGTGAACGTACACTATTTTAGCCGCTTGAAAGCAGCGGTTTCAACCAGACAAATTTTACGGTGACGATAAGGCTGTTAGGCAGATTTAGCGGGAAAGTCTTCCTTGCTTCCTGTCTGCTCATTGATCATTTTCGGCTGACCGTTCGTCCGCAGGCTGTTTTTGGGCAGCGCGTTACATGGTTGTGTGCAAAAATCCCTTCACGCGCTCGTGGTAGCACAATCACCCCGCAATTAGGTTTCTGTTACCTCTTGAGCCCGCCCAAACTACCATTTACAACCTGAATGATTTCCTCGCGCGTTGCAAGCAGAATGTCACCCGCGTAGCCATGTTTCAATGCTGCCATTGCCATGCCGTACTGCAAACCCATCTGCACATCGCCGTGTAGAATTCCGTAAAGCAGTCCTGCTGCAAAGGCATCACCGGCACCCACGCGGCCAACCAGAGAGCCTATTGCCAGGCCGGGTGCGTAATACTGTCTGCCAGCTGCGCTCGCATATGCGCCATCTGCACCGCATGTTACAACGGCTGCAGGTACACCAAGGGTAGCGCAAAGATCTGTTGCAACCTCGTTACCCGAGCCATTTAGGCCGTACAGGAGCGCGGCATCCTCCTGCGTACACACCAGTAGATCTATGTATTGATACAGTTCAGCTAGAGTATCGCGTGCGGCGGCGGCGGACCAGAGTCGCGATCGGTAGTTCACGTCAAAGGAGACAAACGTACCGGCGGACTTTGCCTTTACCGCGGTTTGTAAAGTGAACGCCGCACAGGAAGAGCTGAGCGCTGGCGTAATGCCTGTAAGGTGAAGGATTCGTGCAGCTTGAAGCGCCAACTCATCCGCGTCGCCAGGCTGGAGCCGGGTGGCGGAGGAGTTAGCTCTGTCATAAAGGACACTGGTAGTTCTGGGCGCGCTTCCACTTTCCAGGAAGAACAATCCGGTACGACCTGTCTCCTCCGGCTCCCAAATCACCTGACTAAGGTCTACCTGCCATCGGCGCAGCTCGGCGGCGATACGCCTGCCGGGGCCTGCACTGTGCAGACGCGAGCCCCAGGCGACACGAATGCCTAAACGTGCCAGTGCGACCGCAGTGTTAGACTCGGATCCCGCCACGTGAAGATGCAGGTTATCTGCATCTTCGAGCGACGAGGCCAGTTCTGGGCTTAGGCGCAGCATGGTTTCGCCGTATGTTACGACGTCCCAATCCGCCCCTTCAGCCGCGCGCAATGGTGTAGAGGTTCGCATCAACTAACGGTTGTCGGTTGTCGGCACAAGCCGTACCGCAAGGTCGGTAGTCAATCCAGGGATTTTTACAGTCGCGGCCCCGTTCTTTGTTTCAACCGTCTCGCCTTTGGTGCTGGCGCCCGTAGTCGTGTTGAAGTACTCCACTGCATAGCTACCTGGCTTTAGGCCCGTCACCGCGATCTCGGAAGCAGGGCACGGAACTATCGGCTGATGCTTGTAAACCGCCATCCAGTTATGCGCTATATTGTGGACCCACATAAACGCTTGGCTCTCATTTGTCATTCCGTAAACCTGTAGGTCGGGATACCTGCTGCTGCGGTAATCCGTTATGTCAATACTGGAAAAGGTGAGCCAATCGCCCGATGGAACGTTCACGGTTACAGTGTGTTTTCCGGCCGGCACGTGGACGTCAAATGTAGAGTCAAACGTAGCAAGGTAGATGTTGTACTGCTTCTCAAACGTCGTGCTTTTGTAAGGCGGCTTTCCCGAGGCTGGTGGCGCAGCGACGTAGACAGCAGTAGCGGCGGGAGCACCATCCACCTGTGCCTGAAGGGTTACATTGTTGGAGACCTGGTTCACGCCGAACTGAACGGTGCACGCGTGAGGACAGTCGAGGTGTAGTATGAGCGGCTGGTGGAGGTCCGGTTTGCCGGGTGAGAACAGATACTGCGGCAGCGTTCCCGTTACTCTGCCGTCCGCGTGTACGGTGACCTGAGGAGAAGGCGCTTTGCCCCAGCCAAAGGTCGGTACCAGATGAAGAGTTTGGTAGGTGACATTATGGGCCAGCGAAACAGGAGCATCTATGTTGGCTGGCTGCCATTTTCCTTCATTCCATGGAATGCTTTTAACGAACGCCGAGATGGGCTTCCACACGTGATAGAGATGAAGCGGAGCGACGTAGCTATCCCACCACCAAATCATCGCTGTACCTGCATCACCGCTCGCGATGGCGGACCACATGGCATTATGCAGGTTTACACCTTTACCCTCCGGATCATAGGGAGTATCCGGCTTTCTCCAGTCGATACCAAACTCTGCCATAAGGTGGGGTTTGTTGAACTGTAGGTTCGCAACAGCATCGTCGTGCACAACAGGCGCGAAATCTGGCAGATTGCCCTCGCCGTAGTTGTGCGACATCGTAAAATCGACGCCTGGCAGCTTCCAGATAGCGTCATCACCATAGGTAGTACTCACCAGATGGTCTTGCGGATCGGCCGGTTTACCTGCGAAGGAACCCAAGCCCTTAAGGTAGTCGCTCATCGTCTTCATCCACGCAGTGGTGGGGTGCGCCTCATTGAAGAACTCCCAGCCAAACAAGTTGGTGCGCCATCCGTATCGTGCCGCCATGTATCTTAACCTGTTTTCATACATGCGACGTGCGATGGGGTTGCTCCAGAAATCGTCGGGGGTAGCACATGGGCCGCCGTTAGCCTGATTGTAGGGGTTCTTGGGCCACGCACCCTCGCCCCAATATCCGCCGGTCACGAATTCACCGTACGTGCCCATCGTGAGCATCACGTTCAACCCGCTTTTCTGAGCAAGATCGAGGATCCGACCAATCTGCCAGGCTTTGGCGAGGCTGTAATAGCCTATGCCATGGTGGTGCACATAGTGACCGGCAACGGGTGGCTTTCCAGACCATTCAATATTATTGTCAGTCGCCATCCAAAGCCTTATCCAGTTACCGCCTACGTCGTGGAGATCCCTCATCCACGTTTCAAAACCCGCGGGCGTGTAGTTTGGTGACCAGCACATGTCTTCCCCAATTGGTGTGAAGACTTTGCCATTATTGTAGGCGAAGAACAACGAATTGTTTTTGTCTCTGGTGATGAAGCCCGGACTAGCAGATGGTACGCATCGAAACCGAGCCGAGGAGAGCGTAATGTCGCCGACAGGTTCAGAGGCTTTCACTGTGTAACGCCATATACCTACCTGCGTGGGTGCGAAACGAATAAGCCACACAGGCGGGCCCGCCGGTTCACCGGGTGTGCCATTTGGGTTAGAATGAAACGGTTGGTACAGAAACCCGGGTACATGAATGGTTTCACCATTCGGCGCCATGAAGTTACCCTCCACGTCAATTTGGCGTGGATCAAACGGATTTGTAGCATCCGTCTGCAGGTCAAGGGTCAATTGAAATAGCTGATATCGCCCTACCACCGTGCTATTTGGTGTAGCGGTACGCAAGTTGAGCCGAGGGATTAGCTGCAGCTGCCCTTGTTGTACCGCTTTAGTAGGCGATGATGCG
The DNA here is from genome assembly GCA_027450145.1 of Chthonomonadaceae bacterium. Classification (GTDB taxonomy): domain Bacteria; phylum Armatimonadota; class Chthonomonadetes; order Chthonomonadales; family Chthonomonadaceae; genus JAJZFK01. Next base: position 52,604 of record DAIDKH010000022.1, read on the forward strand.
TGAGGCGCGGTCAGGGGTGCAGCACCGGCCGCATTAGCGGCGAGTAGTCCGAATAAAGAAAGAATTGCACGTTTCATAGGGTACTAAGCCCTTTCCTTTAATGGCTGCTGCAGGATCAATAGCCGCTCACCACGAGTGAATTAGCCACCAGATGCCCAGCGCAAACCAACATATTTCCTAAAATTGTAGCACCGTGCGATAGAGATAGAAGCGATAGGTTTGCTATACAGAGGTTTGCGCCAAATAAGATAGTCTGGCTCCCAGATTACCCGATTAAAAATCGATCGAAGATCCGGGTCGTTATGGCGCCACACATCTAAAAAGATCGCATTTTCTCCCAGCTTACCTTTGAGTTCCTGAATATACGCTGCATACATCGTAAGCCGCCAGTGCAGGAACAAGTCGTATGTATGAGGATGCCCTGGCATGTAAAAGGCCATTTCCGCGGGAAATTCGTAATTGTTTCCGCAGATGAAAACTGGCTTACCGTCCTTTTGCGTCATGACCGCGCTCAACGCAGCTACATGGTTTGCTAGCCTCCGCCATCCTGTGGCCGTATTGGTTATATCTGCAGATGGTGGCAGTTTGACGCCTGCTGTCTTACGGAAACCAGGCAAAAAGATCACCAACGTAAGGAATAGACTCATGCCGGCCGCTAAGAGTGTGATCATCCATGCGGCCCGACCAGGTTGCTTACCACGGTCGATACGGGCAGAGAGCATGCCTGCCCATAGGATGGACGGCGTGATCCAGGCGAATGGGCACCAGTTCCCCTGCACTTTCGCCTTTAATGCTTGAAAGCAGAAGAACAACAGGGATGGCGCAGCCATGGCAATGAGAAATTTTACTTCCGCGCTCACCTTCTTGTCGCTACCACGTATGGGTTTTACCAGAGCTGCCACACAGCCGCCAAATAGAAGTGGCCCAAGCAACAACGCCTGCGAGCCGATGAAGTTGCCAAGCCGCAGAAAGGGTGAGTGATGCGATTTGTGCTCCAGGAAGAGAAGATGCTTGAACGTCCACCAATAGTGGTGTGCATTCCAGTAAATGACACCGCCGTAGCACAATATCATAATGGCAAGCGCTGCCCAGGGCTGCCAGCGTGTTAGCCAGCCACGGTAGTCGCTAACATAATAGAAGAAGATAAGCAGCGAGGGAAGTATGAGCACAATGGTCTGTTTGGTCATTAGACCCAAGCCCATCACAAGCCCTAGAGACAGCCACGTAAGCGTGTTGCGCTGTGAGGCCCCCGGTGCAGCGCTAAATAGGCAGTGGTAGAGTAGGACGAGCGAGAGTGACCAAAAGAAGACTAGCGGAGGATCGTAGGTCGAGATAACTGAACCGACCTCCATGAGCGGCGTAAGGCCCACGAGCACTGTAGCAATAAATGCCGCACGTGCATTGAATATTCTGTATGCCAGGTACCAGATACACGCCGCCGTGCCAAGGGAAAGCGCGCATGCGCCAAATCGTACGCCAAACTCGTTGGTACCAAACAGCAGCGTAGTCAGGTGTACGATGTAGGCGATCATCGGGCCATTGTCGTAGTAACCTAATGACAGGTGTCTTGACCAATCCCAATAGTAGGCCTCATCCGGAACCAGATCAAAACTGCTAAGCTGTACCAGGCGAATAATCGTCACGACGAATAGAAAAAGTGCGGAGAGGCGATTCCATAGGGGAAGTCTTGCGGTAGTGTTGTCGCTCGACGGTGACCCAGCAGGTCCCATGGACATTAGGACGCCATCCTTTGCGAGAACGCTCCTTGAGCCGCTATGATCGAGTGGTATACCCGCTCCATGCCTTGTGCCATTGTCTCTACGGTAAAATGCTCCTGCTGTAGTTCAAGGCCCTTGCCACCCATATTCGATCGTAGGGCCGCATCCAATACCAGTGCGTTAAGCGCGTCTGCCATTCCACGCACGTCATGCTTTTGGACAACATAACCGTTGACACTGTCTTGCACAAGCTCGGCGTTACCCCCGCTGCGCGTGACTACCAGCGGCTTCGCCATGGACATCGCCTCTAGTATTGCCTGGCTGCATGCTTCCTCCCAAAGCGAGGGCTGTACCACGATATCCAGCGCGGAGGTAATGGCATCACTGTCGTTACGCCAGCCCAGGAAGAACACTCTATCCTGCAGGCCCTCCGCCGCCGTAATACGCTTGACGGTGGCAAGGTCGTTTCCATCGCCGACCACAACGCACGCCGCGCGATTATCTACATATTTCATGGCCTGAACCAGCTCGCGATGTCCCTTTTGGGCAATAACCCGGGATACTATACCTATCAGGACAGAATCTGGGGCAAGGCCCAGCTCGGCTCGAATGTCTGGCGCAGGTCCGGGAACAACCTTTTCAACGCCTCCGTAAACCATTTCCAGGCGCTCCGGTGGAATTCCGCCCTCAAGAAGTGCGTTGTAAACAGCCTGCGAAACACCTACTACCTTATCATACAGTGCCTTACTATACATCCAACGGCGAATATGCGGCCAGCAGTGGGGCATGTGTCGGTGAATTACCATGCCGCGACGCCGTTCCAGCCAGCTGGCCAGGCCGGGCACAAGGTAATCCCGCGAAAAGTGAGTGTTGATGATGTCGTAGCGCTCGCGTCGGATGAGTCGGCGGTAAGCGCCTAGGGTATGAAGGTCGTGCTGGTTGTAAACTTTAAGTGAGAATACGGGGTGATGGTGCGCCTCTGCGGTTTTATATAGCCAGCTTCCGGACGGTGCTGTGATATGCACCTCGTGACCCCGCGCGGTAAGTCCATCTGCTAAGTGGATGATGTATCGCTCGATGCCGCCGCTATTGAACAGGGAACTCCCTGCCTGCAGGATCTTCATTAAATATTGACCTCAAATACCGCTATCTGCACAGTTCCACATGATACCCGAATCAGTGTATCGAGCGTACTTAGGATCGTTGAACAGCGTTAACAATCCGAGGTTTTTTGCACGGGGTTGAAACACCGTGCTGATATGCAAAAGTCCACTGCGTGGACTAGGTGCTGGGAGTGCAGAGCCGTCTGCCAGG
>DAIDKH010000023.1 GCA_027450145.1 Chthonomonadaceae bacterium
GCCCTGAAGTCGAAGCCTATTACGTTGGCGTCGTAGAGAATGCTCCTTACACAGCGAATTCGAAAGTCCTCTACTCCCTTTAGGGCGATATGACGCTCTTCTATAAAACCCTGTCGATCCAACGCAAAATATTTCCGTGGGCGCAGGCCAATCGTGTATTGTGTTAAATCTTGCAGCGTCAAATGGGGTGTCTGCTTCTCTATGGCCGCGACATGGCATTGGGGTATGACTGTATACACGTGTTCGGTGTTGTCGCGAATCACGACGTTTCCGGCTTGTTCATCACCGCTGAAATTGTCTGCTGGTCGTTTGCCAAATACGGTGTCCTCATCATGTGCTGTGCGAATGCCTGTAGACCGGTACTCCACCATATCACTAAGCGCACATTCGCACCAATCTTGTGCAATTCTGAAGTCGAAAACCAGGTTCCACGGTGCCGCATCCCACGTCCGTTTGAGCAGCGCAAGGTCTGTATACGGTAGGGCGTGGGCTGAATCATCGGAGCAAAGGTCACCTGTAGGCGCTACCCAGCACGTTGCCTCGGTGCCATCTGGCAGCGCGGGTGTTCGTGCGCGCCTATGCAGGCGACCTGCACGTTGAACCAATACGTCGGCAGGCGCCAGTTCGGTAATCATAATGTCGGCGGAAATATCCAGGCTAAGCTCTGCGGCTTGGGTTGCAACGAGCACCACAGGCTGGTCATGCCGAAATGCATTGACTGCTGCCATTTCCAACTTAGCTCGATCGATCCCTGCAAGTTCACTATGGTAACAGACAACCAATGAATTGGGCAGTGCCTCCTGTGCAGCTCGCGCGAGTGCCTTTGCCCGCTCCACCTGATTTACGTAGACGGCGACCTTGCGGCCCACTTGCGACTTAAGAAGATTGATCGCCTCGTCACTGTGCGTAACATCGAAACCCTTGCCTGAAGTAAGCGGCCCATTGAGCCGCTTCAGGACAAAGGGGTGAAAGTCGCTATCCTCCTCTTGGATCGTATTTCGTGGCTCTATCGCGAAGAAGTGTCGTCGCGTTGAAGGTAGCGTTGCCGACATTACGAGGGTTGGTACCCCTACGCCCTGCAAAATCCTAAGGCCATCTCTTATTGCGTTCATGGTGGTTCCGTCGTATGCATGCAGCTCGTCTAACACGACCAAAGAAGACAGCATGTTACCAAACGCCCTATCGCTAAATTTATATCCGTGGTAAAGGCTCATAAGCATGTGGTCCACCGTGCTTACGGTGAATGGTTGTTCGTACCTAATGCCCCACCGTGAAATGGCTTCCTCTTCGGTTATGGAATACTTCTCTTCCACGGGCACGTTACCCGTGGAATGCTGCCTCAAAACTGTCAGTGCCTCGCCATGAATAAGTGCAACGCTTTGTAGTGGATAACCATACTTGCAATCGTCTGTAAAGTCGCGTAAGATAGAATTAGAGGTGAACCGCGTGGGTAAACAGAAGATCACTCTATCAATTCGCTGTTGTGCCGCTAATTCTGCCGCCCGCGTCAGTGCCGCCGCGGTCTTTCCTGCACCACAGGGTGCTATTGCGCAAAGGTGATCAAGCGGATTACCTCCAACCTGCAATTGGAAGTCTGTGGCCTCATATTGCAATGACGGCGGAACGAGCTTGCCGAAATCCTGCACGATATTGCCGCTTTGCCTTGCAGAAGCGCTATGATCGGCTTCAACCAAAAGGGTTAGCAACAAGCAGTACATAGCGTGAAACGGCCCCTGCTCACGCCACCTGGCAACGTTGACTTTAAATTCATCTACGAGGCCGCTCATTTTGCTCTCGTGAAGTAATGTTTTAGGTGGTCCTCCAGGCCATGGCATCCATCCACGCAGTTCGGCAAGCCTGTTCCATTCGTCGGTTATTGGGTGAATGGCCGCTCGGTGGTGTTCGCGTGCAAAAGATTGATTATGCAGTTGGTGGTGGTGTGCCAATACTGCAGCGCAAACTGCAGCATGTTGCAAGGGCATGCGTTCCGATGGCCCGTAATGAAGCAATGCGGCGTAAAATCCCGTCATGGCATGTTGCGGGAGCCTGCGGTTGGCTGCTGCTGCCTCCTGCCATTCATCCGTGGCCTTTCCAAAATCATGCAACCACGCTGCGTCATTACACAGTCTTACCGCGTCGTCGTGGTAAACTCCTAATCTTTTAAATGCCCCTAGCCTTGCGGGAGTAAGCAGGCTGGCCATACATGCTTGTACATCCGCCAAATGGTCTACAAGTTGCTGAGGAGGACTCGTTTTCGCGAGTATATTGTCCATTCTGTGCGCAATCTCCATTGCAATTCCGAAGGCTGGTGTGCTGAAAAACCGTTAAACAGCTGCACCCCGGCACGGCTAGACCGGTGCTGGCTTAGGCTCAAAATGCCAGGTTTGGCCATGGCACGAAAACATGCCGGGTGCGTGAACACCGCCGCCTCCCGCAACATCTGGTACAGTAACGAGCCAGCGTTCAACCTGCCAGCTTTTACGACGCTCTAATCTGAAGCGGGTTGGCATATTAACCAAAACACCGCCCGCCCAAACGCCATCCACGAGCCCCGTTGCAGGGCCGTCTGCCGGGATAGGAACCTCAATGCCCAGTACCTCAACGTCCACGGGGTCGTCGCTCTCCCCAAGGCAGAGCGGAAAGAAGGGCCTGGCGAACGCATCGGCTAGTTCTACAGCCACCGTTTCACTGCAGAGTATCCCAACAATGAACACTGGCTGAATTATCTTCTGCCTTATCAAAGTCGTTGAGAGCCACTGGCACCCATCGGGTGCAAGAAGCCCACGATTCCGCATGGCTTGCCAGGCCGCCGTCTGTTTTTTATCCTTTGCACCCTCCGCAATCTTCATCCATTTACTGTAGCTCTCCACTTGTTCACCAGGCGATTGTATGGCGGCTGTAAAGCGCATTTCATTGCGACGAGCGTAGTCGTGCTGCCGTAACCCCAGCGCGGCGCCAACAAGGCCGAACAATGTTGCAGGCGGCGGCACCGGAAATGTCCTATGCACGTTACTACTGGCCGGATCACGAAAGCTGCACCAGAAAGGTGGCACCAGCCGCAGGCCCAGGCAGACTTCTTCACCCATGTTACTGCACCTTCTCGGCAAGCTTCCTGAGCATTGCCGTTGGGTAGCCCACCTCAATACCTGCATTGGCGCAGACCTCTAGTAGGTCAGCGTCGTTGCCGACCACGCCTGGCGTATGGCCGAGAACCAGTTCGGCACCCGCCTCCTGCAAGTCACTGACGACGGCCGCCAGGGCCTTCACATCAACGTCGCCACTCTCGTTTAGTTCGAGTGCCCTCAAGCCGCGTTGGGTATAGACAGGCGAAACGGCACCCAGAAAAACATCTGGTGCCATACTCGTTGCATTTCTTGCCTGCTTCGCGAAATCACCCATGCGCCCCACTGCCTCTATAACCGCGTTAACGCGCCGAATGCGCTCAGCGGGTTCAATTAGCTCCTTAAATTCGCGGCGCGTGATGGTTTTAGTCTTGCTATCACCCTCAACCACCAGTTGACGGCCGACGTTAAATACGTCTATGCTCAACCCAATTCGATAGATGTTCTCAGCCAGCTGCACGTAAGCAAGTCGTTGGTCGCGTGCTGCGTTCTCGTCACTCTTCTCAAGGTCACTCATACGCAGGAGGAGATCGGTTACAATTTCACCATCTAGTTGTCCAAGGGCAGGCGTACACTTTATGGGCGACCATCGACGGTTGCTGCCCTCACCCTTTTTGGGGCTTAGGTATCCAAACAGGTCGCACAACCAGTCGTTGGCTATATCGCAAGACGGTGCCTCTGGTGTGGAAGTGAAGCAGCCAGGGTTCGCGCGCTCAATCGCCTCACGAAGTGCGTGCCTCACGGACTGGCCGCTCATGTAGGGCCTTTTGCCGGCGCGATAGGTCTTTAGCTCTACCACATTGCCGCCCCCGCCCTCACCGCTGTTCATGTTGCTAAGGTCTGTTTTGCTAAGCCACACAATTGAAACGCAGAGTGCTTCCATCAGTTTTTGTTCTCCTCCGCAAGGTTAATGTTAAACGCCTTCAAACATGCAAAAGCGCTTATGGTTTGTGCAGCTGCCTGCCAGTCTGGTGTATGGGTGAGCTGCAAAAGTTCCTCATACTCGCCGCTGCTTAGATGCCACAGATGCGATTTTTCCGGTCCGCTGCTCAACTTGAACAACCTGAAACTAATGAGCTCGAGTATTGAACGCATATCAGAGGGACTAGTGGTGTTGTGAAGACGCGATAGCAATGTTACATCTTTGTGAAATGCGCCCCCGACGAGTTCGCCTATCTTCTTGCAGCTTGAAAGCTGCTCTGGTGTCATGGTAGTTAACCTCCCTGCGAAATGGTAATAGCACGGTAAAAGCAGCCTGGCTGCCCACCTCGTCGTTTTGCCAGCCTGGCTAACGCACCGGTTAAGGTCGAACGCAGAATCTGTAAGCCCTCGCCAGGCTTCTGAGCGGTTTGTGTCCACCTTAAGTAGAGCTTCGGCTATGCGCTCTTGCCAAGCGTAGTTATCCAGCCTTATCTGGCAGAAGACATCCTGCATAAAGGAGATGTTTTGCTGTTCTGCTCCTTCTTCCTGCGATGGCAGGGGTATTGGCTCAAGCAGTTCCAGCAGGACCGGCCCCGTCTGAATTGCTCTTATAGCGCCAACAATTACGTTAGTGCCGCTGGAAAGATGGATTGCGACCCAGCGACGGACGGTACGTACCTCCTCCATTGTTAGCAGGTCAACGCGTCGTTCGGCCATAGCAGAAACGATTGCATCCAGAAGCGCCAGCAGTTCCGAAACATCGCCATCAACTCTAAGAGGAATGTTTCTGTACATTTCACCGCCCACGCTGTCTGGATCGACAAGCACGTACCTCAGGTGCTGCCAAAGTTTCACCGCAATATCAAACGGCAGGCTTACCGGAAGCAAGATTGCGGTTTCATCATTCTTCGTAAACGGCTTCCACGGACTGATGCTCGCACAGAGGCATGCCAATACCTGCCTCGCTGGCGCATCAATGGCACCATTGGCCCCCCCAGGACCACGCACGGTAACGTTGCTGTGGTGTTTGGCGACCATAGGATTAACACCCTGGGTTATCTCTAACTTCTCACCTGGCGAAAGCGCGGCTTGCACCACGGCACGAATTGATTTATTCCTGCTTTCCTCATTAAAGAGATCTTCAAGCTGGCTAGTTGTAACCGGGACACTAACGAGGCGCTGGCAGCGGTTTCTAACGGTAGCGGGAGGCTTACCCTTAAGCCCGGCGGCCTGCCACTCATCAAGGCTCACCTTTTCTTCGTATTTCTCGCCCGGCACCCTGCGGCCGTTCTCCGTTCGCGGATGACAGCGCGGTATGGCGCGGCCCTCCGGGAACCGCGGATGCAGAGAGTTCCACCTGTCCGCACGCATCAGTGTGCGAGACAATTGAGCAGCCCACTCCTCACAAGGGGCATCAGTTGTCGTAGTAAAACCTGTTGGTGAAGGCGCAGTTACCTTCACTATATCGCGCAAGTCGGGGTCGCGCATGATCTCATACAGCTCAACCAGCCCCCAATCATGCCACGGATCCCCTGTCACGCGCCACTCAATTTCCACTTTACACCACCTTCCCGGCGGATAGACACTCGGTATTGCCAACAGCATCGACCATTCCAAAGCCAGACGAATTCTTCTCGCCTACGCCACAATCCCATAGCAGCCTTAGAAGCGGCGGGGCGCAGTCTATTTGCAGTGGACAAAACGCGCCGACCACGTCGATGCCGTTGATACAGACCTTGCGCGCGCCGTCATGTCCATCGCGTGCCATGTACGTTTCATCGAAACGCAGGCGCAGGGTGTCATCGTGAGGATTCATGCCGTACAACACCCGGTGCTTACGAATTAGGTTCGCGCGCACTGCCTGCTCAAAGGCGGCGCCATCAGTTTTGGGCCTCAGGTAGTAGGTACCTCCTCCTTGTTCCTCGGTTCGACGAACGGCAGCGACGATGGGTGACATACAACTAAACTTTGCGCTTCCTACAGAGAACTCCGGTGTTGCAATGGTTTGAACTGCGGCCACATACAATCGTGATTCTCCAACACGAATGCGCGCAGCTTGTGTAAGAGCTGCGCCTAGGTTTTGTAAAAATTGCGGTACAGGCGAGCCAACGAACCACTCAACCTCACCAGGTAAAAAGACGATTGAGCTCCCTTGAGCCCTTCGCGTCTTGCTGCGCAAGCCGCTGAAATGAAACATTTTAAATGAACGTCCAGGCTCATCACCGTGGGTGTATCCCTTATCATGCAGAAAACGAGCGTAATCGGAGTCGCTATGATCAAGCATATTGTAGATCAGCGACATCAAGTGGTGCTGATGATCGAATGCCACCGCAGTCGCTTCGTCCACCCGAAGCGTTACCTTCAATCTCATGGAGTGCCTCTTCTAGACGCGATTACAGAGTACTAAACTATCAATCCAGCGCACAAAGGATATATTCCGGCGCCATTACCAAATTTGCGCAAAATTTTCTAATTCCTGCTTGTTTGCTTACCTCAGAGGGAAACAAGTGTTGGTAAGTCTTCGTCAAACGCCGGGTTTCGTGCCACCAGCGCTGGCAATTGGTGTCTCAATCAGGCAACCAAACAACCTTAAGAGAGTGGATGTGCACGCGCTCTGAGTAATTCCTCTGTTTCGAAATATTTAATGTATTGGTATGCAGGAATTGGCCGCTATTTGGCGAATTTGTGGTCAACACCCATGATGGAGGTTCTTGAATGGATAAGGCTGGCACGATAGTTTGCTTGGTAGGTGAGAACCCTCTGCCTGTGTATCTTGGTGCGCATCAATTTGCCGATGAACAATGCACCGTAGTGCTAATTCACTCAAATGAAACTTTGCAGCAAGCTGAACGAATAACGAGGCAACTGGTAGCTGACGGCATAAAAAACACAAGATTGGTTAAATTGGTCGAACCTTACGCTGCGCGCCGCGTGACTGAGCTTTTAAACGCTGAGCATCAAAAATATCCTCATGCGTGGTTGAACTATACCGGTGGTACCAAAGTGATGTCTGCATTCGCTGTTAAGACATGGAACGACGATAGAACGGTATTCTACCTGGACGAGGCAGCAGGCAAATTCAGGTTTGGATGCGACACAGAAACGGAATTAAAGGGCGACATTGTTGACATAGCGAGACTTTGCGCATTGCATGGGTCGATCACGGACACCAGCACCAAGAACAATGAGATCGCCTGCATTAATTTGGACAAACTAGAGGAACTGTTCAGCGTTTGGATTTCACGGCATGACACGAACAGTGCGACACGGTCCCCTTTCATGCCTGATAATTGGGATGATTTTCACACGAGTAATAAGCCTCAAGAATTGTGGGAACGATTTACCCGCGACTTGAAAGGTTTCGTTGACATAGACGACGATCAAATAAGAACACCGCTAATGGAGCTGCAGCGATGTTTTGAACAGGCGTCCAGTAAATCTACGGACCTTCGCATAGACGCAGCCGCCAAACGTTGGGAAAGTTTTCAACTAGAATTTCAACTATTCCAAAATATCGATCCACCCGGCAGCAAAAGCAAATATCAAATTAAGTCGAAAAATGGCCGTTACTATCGCTTTGCCGGAACTGGATGGCAGGAGCAACTTGTAAGGTTGCTTGCCAATAGGTGCACCAATACATGTTGGCAAATTGGTACGAACTTTCAAATTGAAGGTCAGCCTTTTGAAGCAGATTTAATCAGCGTCTTGAACAATCGCCTGTATTACATATCCTGTACAACTGAAACCAAGGAAAGCGGTATTAAGGCAAAAGCCTTTGAGGCTGTCTACAGAGCCCGGCAGATTGGCGGTGGTTTGGCGCGTGTTGCAGTGGTTTCATTTGCCAACGACGATGCTTCAAACAGGGCTCGTGCCAGTCTTACCGGTGTGCCGCGACTTTCGCTGTTCGGTATTACCGACGTTGAAAGCTGGATTGCCGGTGACATGGACTCATTCAAAAGATTTTCAGATTCCTAACGGGGTAGAGGAAATTCGGGCAATTTATCGAGATTTAATGATTGTACTAACGTGTAAACAATGGTTCGGGATATTGATTTAAGGAGATGAACATGCCTACTGTAGGGCTGTTGGATCTATCGGGCATTCAAGATGTAATATTTCGTTCAAACAACTTGCCTGAGATTTCTTCCGCGTCGCAGGCAATCGAGCAGCTTTCTACCCCTCATGGTTTGTTCACAAACGTTGCGGGCAAACACCTGCTTGTCGCCGCAGGTGGAAACCTAACAGTAACTGGATCAACCGAAAAGGAAGTTGCCAGCATCTTGAAAACGGTACAGTACGAGCTTTTGGATCTCTACCCTGAATTAGCCGCAGTTACCGCGGTTGCGCACTATAATAAGGGCGGTCTTCTGCGGGGCTACCAGGAAGCACTGCGGAATCTGGAATGCAGAAAACTTACTGCGCCACGGTCAATCTCCGTGTACCATCCTGGCTGGAAACAACAACATTCCAGATTCCAAGCGGACGAGACCGATCGGGATGCTACCAATCAGGATCTTCTTGGGGAACGGGACCTGAACAGAATCATCTGCACGGTTCAGCGTGGACAAGAGGGCAACAGGATATCTGAAAAGTCTGACCTCATGGCAGTTATAAGTGTGGATGGACTTTCCATGGGTAAGCGCATGATTACGTGGATGAAAGCAGCGGAAGCGAGAGCGATTTCGGACGAGGAATTCACGACTGAGCTGCGACGCTGGTCACATTCCGTTCGAGATCGGTGGAACTCAGCATGGAAGGCAGCGACATCTGCCGTAACTTCAAGTTTTAAAATGAATGTATGGAAGCATTCGTGGCAGGAGCGCAGCCTGCACATGCAGAACGGTGGCCGCTTTCCGTATCGTAAGATCTACCAAGGTGGCGACGATCTCAGCTTTGTCTGCGATGCTCACGTCGCAATGGCGATGGCCACGCACCTCGTTCGTGAGCTCGAAAAACCAGACACGACAGTCCCTGTTGAATTCCAAAGCCTTTCGGCGAGCGTGGGTATCCTTTTCGTTAACAACAAGTTTCCGTACGCGCGGGCAGTTGAACTGGCGGACAAGATACGGCAGGAAGCAAAAAAACGATCGGCAGAGTTTGCCGCTGGCGGCGGAGCACTCCCTTCCTCATTGAGCTGGTGGCTCAATCGACAGGGGGAAATGGAACTCCCTGCCTCTAGCTTCAAAGGTGCCTCACAGCGGCCCTACCTCTTTTACGGCACCAAATTCAATTTATTCGATTTGCTGGATGATTCACTGCCCACGCTCTGGAAAGAGTTTAACAACTCTCGTGGCCTTTTTAAATCCCTTATTGAGGCGGCGCAGGAAGGTGGGAATGGCGAACATGTGGCCCGCTCGTTGAGATTAAGGTCACCATCATCGAATTCGACAAGCGATAATCCGTTCGGAAGCCTCCCTGAACCCTTCAACACTCCCACGGGATTTGCGGCGGGTGGATTGGGTACCATTTTGCTAGATGCGGGCGAGCTTTACGACCTCTATTTCCCATTAGAGAAAGGGCAGGAGTAATGTCACTTCGAGGTACGCTGTTTATTACGCTCTTGAGCGATACCTGTTTCTCCTCACCCTCTACGCAGGACCCAACTATTGACACCGACATTTCAATAGATCGAAACGGTTTACCTATCCTGCATGGCAAAACCATTCATGGACTGCTGCGCGATACCTGGTTAGCGTTGCAGACGGTGATTGATCCTGATTTCATGGGCTACGCGCTGTTTGGCAAAACTCAAAGTCATGATGATGCCTGTCTGCTGCGCATTGGCAACGCAGAATTAGAACTTGGGACGCGCGAACAACTTATCCACGCCCAAAAGCGGAAGACTATCCGGGCTTCAAAAGCTTTAGTTCGCGCTGCGTTCACTACCCAGCGAACCTTGACCGCAGAGGATCGTAAAACGGGCGCACCTTTGCGCGAGTCGATGCGACGCATTAGGACGCTCGCGGCGGGAATTACCCTACGCGCAGACGTCACCGCACGGCGGCCCCTCACGGACGAACAACAGCAGCTCCTTCATCATCTTTTATCGCTAACGCGTCATGCGGGCCTTCACCGCAACCGCGGGTGTGGTCACATCAAGTTCGCAATGAAATGGGACGCCGACACTGGAACGAAGGTAATAAACTGGCAGTCAAAGTCGACCAGCATTTCAGATGAAACGATATTCCTGCCATTACAGCTAACGCTGCGTGCCCCCTGTATTCTATCTGCTCCCGCGTCAGATCCCAATACCACTAAATCGCTAGACTATATACCAGGTGCAACCTTGCGCGGCGCCATCGCGGCGGCTCTCGTGCGGCGCGGGGCGACTGACGCCGACCTTATCAAGATACTCGTATCCGGCGACGTCCGGTTCTTGAACGCAACGCCCAACGCGGGGTTGCGGCGGTCCATTCCACCGTCAATACTGTGGCGGCGCGACAAAGATGCAGCTAAATCTGACAGTGCCGCCAACCCAGGTTTTGACGTGCAACGCCTGTTTGGTGGCGCCGGGCATCAAACGGACCACCAAAGGCAGCCACTCAGCTCACAATTTTATGAGCAGTCAGGCTCACATTACGTTCCTGCTTCAACTCATACAGGAATGCGCGTTCATCAACAGCGAAATCGTGAAACGGGCCACGCTTCCGCGGGCAACGCTACCGTTTTTGTTTATGAGGCGATTGAACCGGGCCAAACATTTACTGGATGTGTGGCAGTGCGTAACTGTGACGATCATATCATGGACCTGCTGACTCATGCAGTGACTGAGCCTTTGTGGTTGGGCCGTTCAAGGCGGATTGGTTACGGCGGTGATCCCGTTGTGGTTGAACCTACCGAATGGGATACTAGAACTGAAACAGGGCGAATGCCACTCCTCAAAATTGCCAGCGGTCAAGAATTCGAGGTACTACTAACCTCGGATGCCCTTGTGCGTAACCCTTATACCGGGGAATTCGATCCTTCTGCCTTGGAAGCCGCCATCGCTGAGCGGTTCGCACCGTTGGCAACCGTGAAGGCAGCCTGCCATAAAGCCAGCACGGCTTCCGGTTACAACAGGCTTTGGCGTAGCGAATTACCAACTATAACAGCCATTGCTTCTGGTTCCACAGTCTGGCTTCAGGCAGAGCGTAACATTACTGCAGAAGAGGTGCGCCAATTGCAGGCACGGCCGCTAGGTGAGCGTACCGCAGAAGGCATGGGCTGCTTTATGATCGTCAATTACCCCGAAACACTGTCGATAGACGAGCCCACGGAAGCGGATGCCGTGCTTACTTCGGAAATGTCGCCAGAGCTTGAGACCGCGCAGCGCCGCCTCTACATGCGTCTCGCAAAAACCCAGGCTGTTGCAGCGGCCAGAGCGCATGCCGAGAACGCTAGCAGCATACCCACAACCAGCTGCATTGGAAGAGTGCGTTCCGCCCTTACTTTGGATAGTTGGCAGGAGATGTTCGTTGTCTGGTTTGGGAGTACAGACCGCAAACTCAAAGATGCTGCCGCAAATCAACTGCGGAATTGCAGGGTCGATGAAAGGTCTCTGGCCACCGTTCTGCAGCGGGCTGGTGAAGGCGCAATCGTGTTTCGCCTGGAATCCGGTGACGACAAGCAGCGATGTACGTTAATTGATGAGGAGCGTACGAAAGAGATATGGACCAGGGCCGAACGGGATGTACAACGGCTCTACCTGCAGTCCCTGCTAACGTTTATGTCTCGGCTCAAACAGAAAAGCGAGGATGCCAAATGACCTCCGACGATTGCCGAAGAGATATTGCGGTGCGATGGACGGTAACGGCGAACCTGTTGCTGTTAACCGCAGCACAAATTGGAAGCGAGGATTCGACAACCTGCGACACCACGTTCAGCCGCACCGCAGACGGACTGCCCGTACTGTATGGTACAACGCTTGCAGGAGCCCTACGGTCGCATCTTGCAGACGTGCTGGGTGGATACCGCAGCCCTAGCAGCGCAGCCCAGACGAATAGGCTTTTCGGATCCACTGATGAGTCTGAAGGGCACGAAAGTAGTCTTATCTGCTTTGACAGCGTTGCCGATACAGACCTCGCAGCTATTCGTGATGGCGTTGGGATCGACCACATCACGGGAACAGCGAGGGATGGTGCAAAATACGACCGCGAACTGCTGTTGCCCGGCGCGACATTCCCGATACGCCTGGACCTGATTGTACCGGGAGCAGCGAATGAAAATGAGCTTGTTGGTGCACTTGCAATTGCATTGAATGGCCTCGAGACCAGTGCCATCAGCCTGGGTGCAAGGCGGACACGAGGGTTAGGCGCTGTTGCCCTTAAGAATGTCCGCGCCCATCGTTACGACCTTACTACCACAACCGGCTGTACTGAGTATGCCGAGAGTAGCTACTCACTCAGCGCTCTTGAACAAAAGACTGCGCACGCAACGACGCAGGAAGCTGTCATAGCGGCATGGCCCGCCTTTCGGCCGGTCTTGTTGCCTGAGGACAAACGCAGGGCATTGACTGCTACCCTTAACATCTACCTGGACAGCACATTGCTGATAGGCAGCCCCGGTTCCGATGCAAACAGTCCAGACAAGGTCCACCTAACAGAATCCGGTAAAGCCATCCTTAGCGGCTCCAGCGTTGCAGGAGCCATCCGTGCACAATTGGAACGCATTCTCTGCACCATTGACCCTGAGAGGGCTGCTGCCCGCCTTTCCGATCTTTGTGGCTCGCCGCCTAAACAGCGAACAGATCAGGTAGCGAGTAGACTGCGCGTTAGCGAAACGGCCGTGAGTAAAGCGCGAAGCTACCAGCAGCACCGCATTAAAGTAGACCGGTTCACAGCAGGAACCATTGATACTGCACTTTTTGATGAGCAACCGCTTGTAGGCGGGGCATGCACCTTCACAATCACGGTGCGCAATCCCGCATGCCACGAGGAAGCCCTCGTAGTCCTTCTAATTCGTGATCTGTTCGATGGACTATTTACCCTGGGCGGCGGTGCATCTATTGGCCGCGGCAGGGTCACCGGTTGCGCAACAGTTGAACTTCCCGACAAGGAGTTGGTTACAATTACATCAAGCAAAAACGGAAGGACCGAAATTTCTAATGCGCACCTTCTGGAAGGCAGCATGGCAGAATTGAGAGGCCAGTCATGACAGGTTCAAAGATTGTAGGTGCTCACCTGGCACCCATACCCGACACCTCAAGTGTTCTCAACTGGATTTTTTCCAATGAGAAACCGGCCATCGCACCGGATAACGACTGGTACGCCGTTCTCCAGTGCAGCGACGCGTATGTATGGGGCATTTGGCGGAGCGAAAAGTGGGTGTGGGCAAGCAATGAATGTGCCGAAGTTCGCGAACCGCGTAAGATCACACTGCAGGAGGCGCGTATCTTTTCACCAAGCCGTGAACTGCTTGTCTGGCGGGTGGGTGAATTCTACGACGAGACATTCGCGGGCCGAGTATTAACAGACGCCGTGGATGAGACGTCGGATTGGAAGCCAATCGAAAGGCATCACGAATTCTGGAGTAACGAAAATGGTAACTCGTCACGATCTATAGGCACGTTCACTGAACGCCGCAACAAAGGTGGTCAGGTGGTAATCACACCACCCGGTAAGTCTCTGCTGATTAGGCAGTATATTGAGGAGGATGACACACACGCCTCCCTCCGAATTGCCGCGCTCAGATTTGTTTCCATCCTTGAGGAGAGCTGATGATGCCAGACGCAATTGCGCCCTATAATTTTGTGCCTATGCCCAGCCGCATCATTCCCGGCGGCGAAGTTCCCGCGGGCGATACGTACCATGCTGACCGATATACTGGCTGGTTTGATATCGAAATCACCACAATCACGCCTACCTACACGCGAGCTGCTAAGGGCCTACCAGGTAGCGTAACCCACCGGGAACAACCTGTAGAATTTTTTCATCGTGGCGATCCCGCTAAAACCCCCGTCATGCCCGGTAGCAGTCTGCGAGGTATGTTTCGCGCCGTATTCGAGATTCTGACGTGCAGCCGTATGGAGTTTGTAAGTGAGCGCCGACTCTTCTTCCGGAGCTTCGCAGTGAGAAGCACCACGGGGCTTGCCAAGTTATATAAGGATAAATTCGACAAAAAACGCGTCCTTGGCGGAGTAATAGTTGAACGGAATGGTAGGCTCTCCCTGCACGTCGCATCATCCAGTTCCAATGGCCACGGCTTCGTAGTTGTTAGAAGCGAGGAGACAAGGGCTAAATACAAAAATATTTCGCTTAATAGTACTCTGCCAGTTCACGTTGCGGTGGATGCGTCCAACATCTTTCCACCAATAGATGTACCGATTGCACAAATTCGGCGCGCAGACGATTCGATGGCTGGATTTCTCGTCATTCCGGGCCGCGATGTAAATAATCGTAGTTGGTACCAGGTAATCCTGCAACCGGGTGATGATGACCAATACCTGGAAATTCCGGCCAGCGTGTACGAGGACTACCTTGCATGGGGCCAGATGGCTCACGGCTCCCGCTTTGGCAAATCAGATGTTAAAACTCCTCGGAAACTTGAGGCTGGCCAGCCTGCCTTTGCTCTTCTGGACGCCAGTGGTAACATCACCGCGATTGGTGCCAACATGATGATGCCCATGCGGTACGACTATTCTATCGCCGAAGTGGCAGCAAGAACACCGGATACCGACGAAAAGACCATCGTGGAATACCCACGCGACATCATTGACATGACGCAGGCGGTATTTGGCTACGTCAACGATCCCGGCAAGCGCAAAGCCCAACGTACCCGTGTGTTTTTTGAGGATGCCGTTTGCACCACTGCAGATCCCTGGCTAACCGAGGAGGACGGTATTCGCAGGCCCGATGTTCTCTCTGGACCTAAGCCTACTGCTGTTCAGATGTACCTTGGCGGCGGGGTGCCTCTCCAGACCTGGAACAATCAGGATGCAGTACTTCGCGGGCACAAGCGGTACTGGACACGGTCTGCGAAAGCTGCTTCCGACGCGCTGCAGTTGCCCTCGTCTACCATGAATGCTTCTTCAGAAACGCAAATCACACTCATACGGCCAGTGAAGGGTAACGTAGTATTCAGCGGCCGTATCCGATTTGAAAACCTTTCACTTCAAGAGCTTGGGGCGCTTTACGCAACCGTACAGCTACCCGAAGGACTCACCCACAGGTTTGGTATGGCTAAAAACCTGGGCCTGGGAACTGTAAAAGTCGCGGTGACGCACACGTCGATTCTCGACATGGCTCAGCGGTACGCTTCGCTGGATGCCGGTGCGGGAGAAATCGCAAACGCTGAGGATAAATTGCGCGAGGCATATACCACCTTTTGTGCGCGTGTTGCACCCAAAAAGCCATCCCTGTGGTCGGCGCCGCGCATGCTGGCCCTTGCCTCACTGATGGACAATGCTTGGCCGGATGACCTCGACCTGGACAGCAAATCGAGACAGATCTCCATAGAAGGTAGTCGCGAAGAGACCAACGACAGGCAGTGGAAGGACCGGTTTGTATTACCGCACGCCTTACACATAAACCCGCTCACAGAGGCAGACATAGTCGACGTATTTCCTCTTCCCGTGCCTGAAAAAGCTGCACCAAAGAAGCAGTCAAAACAGGGCACGACCTATCAAAAGGGTGATAAGGTACAAGTTATCGTGGTAGAAATCGCCTTCCCACACTTTCACGTTCAGTTGCCGGATGGCACGATCTTAAAGCAGCAATCACTATTTGGGCAACCCGCAGTTGGCGACGTCGTCACGGTAACCGTAAGCGATTTAAAGGGCGATGGTACCATCAAGAGCATTAAGCCGAAGTAGCGCCTTTCACGGCTGCAAAAACAAACGGCCCGCCTTTCCTCGTCAGCGAGGCAAGGCGGGCTGCATTCGAGACAGAGGCGTATTGTTACTGTTTTGTGGTAACGTTGGCGTTTAGGTGCTGTGCGTCCACTGTGTAAAGAAGGAAGCACAGGCACATCTCGTCTGTGGTCTGTTCTCCCCACCTCACAAGCTTTGGTGGGTCATTTGGATTAAACGGATTACTCAACGTGTTATTGTAAGTTGCAGTCATGTGCAGCACGGTACCCGCCGGCAGTTCCATTTCGTGTTTGAACGTGTAGAACCCCTGCCAGTTGAAGTTCCAGTTACCTATATCAATAACCGGCTTGACTGTGCCGTCTGGAAGTGTTGCGGTGACTACCATGGTATGCCCCAGCAGGTGCATGTGAGGAAAGACACTGAACAGGTGGACATTCGTAGGAATTGGCAAGTCGGTATGCACTGTGTAGTTGGCGTCACCAGGTGGTATGTACAGGCCAGGGTACGCCAACGCGGCGATCTTCATTTTTCGCTCAACCGGTTTGGTGCAGAAATCTACCCCCACGCGTGTCAGATCAGTCTCCGGCTTGCCATCCTTGTGGTAGTGAACCTGCACCACCAGCGCAGCCCCCTTTGGTAGCAGCATGCCTACGCCGTGTGGCATGGTCATGGGCATGGTTCCAGGCGCCCAGCCGCCTAGGGAACCTGCTGCCGGCACACCAGGGCCGCCAAAGTGAATGTAACCTGGCTCACCGTCATGCGTGGCTGCCGCCAACTGCGCAGCCTTGCCTGTAGTATCGAGGTAAACGATAACATGGTGAACCACGCGAGGATTGCCGGGCCTAATCTCTACAGTTTTCACCCACCTGTCTGTGCTGTAGTTGGTTGGGATCACGAAGCACCTGTACACGTCACCACCGGCCGCAGCAACATGGTAAACACGGTCCGGCTTAAAGATGACATCGGGTTTGCCCATCAGCCAACCAGAGGCAAAACTTGGTGGCGCGGGGATCGCTCTTTTATTACCAATAGGCTCACCTGCTTTAACCCACCGCTGAATAAGATCGATCTGAGCCTGTGTCAACCGCCGCTCATCTATGAAACGTCCCTTTTCATGGATGGCCTTCCAAGGAGGCATGTATCTCGTAGCGGTAACTGCGGCGATTGTACCAGCATGCTGTTGAACATCCTGATAGGACGTCAATGCAAAAGGTGCGACTTGGCCCTGGTGGTGACAGCCTGCACAATGGTTGTAGATGATTGGCGCGATGTCGTGGCTAAACGTTGGTACCGCGGTGCCGGCGGCATGTGCGCGCGGTGCGCAGACCATTGCTGCCAGAATAAGAAGCGATCCAACGCCAGAACGAATGTCTCTCATGCTTTAGCTGTTCCTTTGCGAAGAAGGTAATAACGACGGTATCACGCACCCAACAGATTGTGTAACTGCATGACGTATTGGCTTGTCATGAATTATATCATTAAGCACATTGACAAGATCATGCTTTGTCGCCTTTTGGCGCTGTATTCCCAGGCCGGCCCAATCGTTATCGATACGCCCCAAATAGAGCCGAGTACCATCCGGCGAAAATACTGCAACCTCCGGTGAAATGGTTGCTCCTGCAAGCTTCACGAGTTCGTGTCGGGTATCGATTAGCGATGGGCAGGCAAAATTATACTCTTTCGAATGGTGCTGTGCCTGCTTTAGAGTCAACAGTTGCTCAACATACACCATGTAGAATTTGAACCCTCGTGCCTGGTATTTGCGGGCTATTTGGTTCATCGTAGGAGTATATGTCCTGCAAATGGGACAATCGTGTTGAATAAAGAAGAACACCGTTCCATTCTTCCCGGGATTCATGAACGGCTGTTCCGCTTTACCCGTAATCGATTCCACAATAGGCTGAAAGGTCAAACTTAGGCGGCCGTTCGAGGTTGGCGCCGCAAATGCTGGTACTGCGGAAAGTAGTAGCAACGCACCAAATAATCGAATACCTTTAGGCATAGTTCCCTCCCAAACTGTGGTGTACAGTGTGGCGATTTTCGCTTTCATCGCGGGTCTAACCCGCTAAAGATGACAGAAAGTAACCCTACTAAAAAGCACTCCCGTTCATCATCCCAGTCATCTGGTTCCCACCGCATACACTTAAATAAAAACCCCGCTACAGAATTGGAGATCGTCTCCGTAACAGGGATCACAAGCGCAGGTGGCAACTCCCCCTTCGCTGCACGCGCAGCAAGAAGCTCGCGCAGCATGTCGTTGCGCTCGGCAAATTGGCTATTGAGCTCAGCAGCTATACATCTGTCGCGCCAGGTTTCAAGCAGAAGCATACGCAGAATAGCTCGATTGGACCAAAATGTGTCGAGGTAGTCTGTCACTACCTCATGTATAGCTTCCTTCAGAGCCAGATTTCCTAACCCAGGAAATTCTGACCGAAAAAGGCGACGCGGACCGTAATCCTGCGCTACGGCGTGAAACAGCGTCTCCTTAGATCGGAAATGCCGAAATACAATTGCCTCGGAGATCCCACACGAATCTGCCACGGCACGAGTAGTCGTGCCGTCGTATCCTCTCGTGGAAAATGCCTCCAGGGCAGCTTGAAGAATTTGCGCTCGACGTTGATCACCGGATTGACGAATTTGACCCATTGCCTCACCTATGTAAGTAATCACTCACTTACAGTTACGTTATTGGTCGGCTCGTGCGTTTCACGATTTATATGGTTGAGACGATATTTATCGCCGGATGTTTAATTGATCGACTTACGGCCAACAGGGAAGCTGTTTGTCCACAGGTACCTTCCTGCAGGTACAGTTGGAAGTATGAAGCTGGAGGCTCTACGGTGTTAGTTGTCACTAGCAGCGTATCGGCGGACTGGCGGCACGGGCATTTATTATCGGTTGACGGTACTGGTGAACAAAAGTGGCTCTCGATAGTTGATTGCACGGAACCGGCTTATTGCTACGTGTGCTCGCTCCGTTCGACAAGTTTAGCAGCTAATTTTTAAGATCGGCACTTTGTTACTGTAGGTAGTACTGGTAAACTACAAGAGCCTCGTCGGTTTCCAATTTCAACAGACTCACCGTTCATGCGTGATGTCTCTCTTTTAAAGAGGTGTTTATGGTTTCACAAAAGATCTCCCTGGTTGCGGCTGCTCTACTGCTGCCAACCGTAATGGCGGGTGCCCAAAGCATCACGCCAATTAGGCCGCCCGCTGCACCGCTAATCGTACGGAACCCCTACGTAAGCGTTTGGCAGCCAGCAACGCGGATTGCCGGACACTGGTCTGCCTTTTGGACCGGCGCTACCAAGGCCATCAGTGGCATCGCTGTAATCGACGGAAAACCCTACAGGTTCATAGGTGATGCACAATTACCTACGAATAGTAGTTCAACCACGCTTACTACGATGCATCAAGCCGCGTTGGATGTAACTCCCACCAGTACTCGATACCGACTTACAGGTGGTGGCGTGGAAATAGATCTCAATTTTCTTTCACCCGTGTTCTCTGCAGATCTACGACGCCAGTCTATCCCCCTTGGATATTTGACCGCGACCGTACATTCAACCGATGGTTCCACCCATACCGCAGTTCTTACATTCGATATCTCAGGTGAATGGGCCGCAGGCAATGCAACTGACTCAATAGTATGGGCAAAGCATTCGATACCTTCTGGGAGCGGTACAGTCGTGGCGTACACGATAAGCGCAGCTCAACAGAAGCCGCTTACAGAGCAGTCGGACTATGCAGGTTGGGGCTCAGCAGTATTCGCTACCACCTCCTCCTCCAGATTAACAGACCAGGTTGGGCCAGATTCAACCGTTCGGGTGCTGGCGGCGGAAGGCAAACCCCTGGACGGCACCGTGGATGCTGATATGCCACGTGCGATTAACGACCGTTGGCCAGTGTTCGCATACCAGGCACGGTATCAGCATGTTGGCACCTCAGCTACCAAACGATTGGTGTTTGCGCTTGGTTTTGAACGTACGCCTGCGGTAAGCTACCTTGGCAACCCACTTCCGCCACTATGGAAGTCATACTGGCCAAACTGGCAGGCAATGACCGCCTTCTTCCTGAGCGATTTTCCGTATGAAAATAGGTACAGTCAGGCTGTCGATAAGCGAATAGACCGCGATGCAACGCAGGCAGGCGGTCCTCAATACGCCGCCATATGCGCGCTCGCATTTAGGCAGGCATTTGGCGCGACTGAACTGGTTGGCACCAGCAAAGACCCGTGGATGTTTCTTAAAGAAATTAGCAGCGACGGTAACGTATCCACCGTAGATGTCACCTACCCTGCATATCCCGTTTTTGAATATGCCAACCCAGAATTGCTTCGCCTCTTGCTTCGACCACTTCTCGCGTACGCTGAAACGGGAGGATGGCCAAAGGCGTTTGCAGAGCACGACATTGGCTCCTCGTACCCTAATGCCTCTGGGCATAACGACGGCCGCGAGGAGGACATGCCCGTTGAAGAATCCGCAAACATGCTCATCATGTTTGACTCCGCTCTTTCTCATATGTCCGCAGCTCAGGCTCGAGCGTATAGCCGCAAGCACTACGCCATCTTGAAACAGTGGGCACAATACGAGGTAGTCAATGGGCTGGACCCCGCCTACCAGAACCAAACGGACGATTTTACGGGCTTCATCAAGAGCAGCGCTAACCTTGCCCTTAAAGCAGTGCTTGGTGTTGGCGCAATGGGCCAAATTGCTCAGCGAGCAGGCAACGTTGCCGATGCGAAGTACTTCAGCCAGGAGGCGCACAAGCTAATAGATGGCTGGGTAAAACGGGCAACTTCCACCACCGGCCCCCATCTAGTGCTGGCGTATGGGCAGCCCAACACGTGGAGTCTTAAATACAACGCCTTCCCGGATAAGGCTCTTCGACTCAATCTGATACCGAGGTCAGTCCTCGCCATGGATTCCGCCTGGTACCTTAAACAGCTCCAGCCGTTTGGCATCCCATTGGATCTAAGACACACCTATACGAAAACGGACTGGGAGATGTGGACTGCTGCGGCTACCGACAATCCGGAGGTACGAGCACAGATCATTGCGGCGATCTACCGATTCGCCAATACCTCCAATTTCCGGGGTGCTTTCACAGACTGGTACGATACCGTGAGTGGTCAGCAGGTGGGGTTCGTCGCCAGGCCAGTTATTGGTGGTCTCTTCTCCTTACTTGTTCGTGACCAGGTTACTTCGCGCTTAAGTGGCTTAAAATAGCCACCTCACAGACGCTGCATCAAGTCAATGGTGCAGCGTCTGTAGGGAACATGCAACGGTCCCGTCCCCTTTGGCAGCCAACAAATAGGCATAAGCGGGAAAAATATTTAACTCTCCGATCAATATCGTCCAGCACACTGCTCCAACCGCATGGCCAGTTCCTCAGTGCACTCAAAGCTTAAGGTATAATATAAATTGTGCTTCGTTTTGCGCCTGTTGGCAATGGTTTCGCTGGGCGCATTTTTGAACCTAATTGGGCCATTTATGGTAGAGGATGAAATGACAGATTTTGCTGACTTGCAGTTGCGAAATGTTGCAATTATTGCACACGTAGACCACGGTAAAACCACGCTCGTTGATGCACTTCTGCGGCAGGGCAACGTATTTAGAGCCAACCAGGAGATTGCTGAACGTGTAATGGACAGCAATGACCTGGAGCGTGAACGTGGCATCACAATTTTAAGTAAGAACACTGCAGTCTCTCACAACGGCATTAAAATTAATATTGTAGATACACCTGGTCATGCCGACTTCGGTGGCGAAGTTGAGCGCGTGATGGGTATGGTTGATGGCGTCCTTCTCCTTGTAGATGCGGTAGATGGTCCCATGCCGCAAACACGGTTTGTTACATCAAAAGCCCTCGCCATGGGGCATCGTGCCATCGTGGTAGTGAATAAAATTGATCGCGCGGACGCTCGGCCGGATTGGGTAGTGGACCAGACCTTCGACCTGTTTGTGGAACTGGGCGCAACAGAGGAGCAACTGGATTTTCCAATTGTATACACTTGTGCCCGTCAAGGGACTGCCACATTGGACCCAGCGGTTCCTGGAACCAATCTCGATCCATTGTTCGATATTATGGTAAGTCACCTGCCGGCTCCCAAAGGCGATTCAAATGCGCCGCTGCAGATGCTCGTTTCTAATTTGGATTACGACTCCTATCGTGGCCGCTTTGGCATCGGACGCATCCATGCTGGCAAGATCCATCCCGGTGAGAGCGTTGCCATTGTGAACAGGCACGGCGAAGTGAGATCTGGTAGGGTAGTGACTACACTCGTATTTCAGGGCCTCAAAAAGGTTGAACAAGAGGAAGTTTGTGCGGGCGAAATCTGTATTATATCGGGACTGCCCGATGTGGGAATCGGCGACACGGTTGCCAGCCGCGATAATCCCGTGGCCGTTCCGAGTCTACCCGTCGACGAACCAACCCTGAGGATGGCGTTCGGCGTAAACACCAGTCCATTAGCCGGCCGAGAAGGGCAGCACTGTACGAGCCGCAAACTTCGTGATCGTCTCTATCGCGAGTTGGAGACCAATGTGAGCCTTCGCGTAGAAGAGACTGATACGGCGGATGTCTATATGGTTAGTGGGCGAGGAGAACTGCACCTTGCTATCCTTATTGAGACAATGCGACGCGAGGGATACGAAATGCAGGTTGCCCAGCCAGAAGTCATCATGCATCGTGACGAAAATGGCAAACTAACTGAGCCGTTTGAGAAGGTCTATATACAGGTTAGCGAGGAATACCAGGGTGTCGTGGTGGAGCAGATGGGACGTCGTAAAGGCGAACTCCAGGACATGCACCTGTCCAACGGTAGTCTCCATTTTACGTATCTGGTGCCAACCCGCGGGCTGCTAGGCTTCCGCAATGAATTCCTGACGTCTACAAGAGGTGTTGGCGTCATCCATTCACTCTTTGAGGGCTACCATCCACACGCTGGCGACATCGGCAAAACGATCAACGGGTCACTCATCGCTTCAGACTCTGGCATCTCCACGAGCTTCGGACTCTCTAACTCCGAAGAACGGGGTGCTCTGTTCATCGGCCCTGGTGACGAAGTCTACGCTGGCATGATCGTTGGGAAACATCAACGAGACACCGACCTTGAAGTTAACGTATGTAAAGCTAAACACCTCACCAATATGCGCTCATCCAACTCCGAAATCTCGGTGCGCCTGACGCCTTATACCGAAATGAGCCTCGACCGGTGTATTGAATATATTGGCCCAGAGGAATTGGTTGAAGTAACACCCAAAAAGATACGCATGCGCAAGCGAGTTTTAGACGCAACGCAGCGCAAACGTGCAGAACGAGCGCTAGCCGGTACGCGCGGTTGACAAGTTTTGGGAAAAGTGTGATAATTAAAAGGTCTCCCTGTCCTTACATCCGGGGACTTTGCACCGGTACCATATGAGTGTGCTAAAGCAGGCGACCGAAACCTAACGCGGCGACTTGCGTATGTCATATGAGTAGCATATCTGCCTGCAGCAGACTCCAAGGAGGCTGGCGGTTACAATGGCATCGAACCCTTTTACACGTTTTTGGCGCTATCTAAAGGCGCTGCTTAATGGAAAACTTGATCAATATGAGGATCCTGAGGTGATCCTGAACGAAGCCGTTCGGGAGATGAAGGACAATCAGATCAAAAATCGCGAACTGGCTGTGCAGGCGATTACCGAGAAGAATAACCTCCAAGCCGTAGTCGATAAGGAAGAGCGTACAGTAGCCGAACTTGAAAAGAAGGCAACCATTGCGCTTCAGGGTGGGAACAGGGACCTTGCCCGTCAGTTCCTGAAGGAAAAGGCGCTCCACGAACAGACCCTTGAAAACATGCGCGGTAATCTGGCAGCCGCAGTAGATTCTGCCGAAAAAGTGAAGGTTGCCATCCGCCAAGAAGAGGACCGCATCCGGGTTCGCACCGCCGAAGCTTTGGCCATGAAGGCTAATCTCAAACAGGCGCAAATTCAGATTAAGATTAATAAGGCGCTTGACCAGTTCCAATTTAGTGAAAATGAGCAGCAGTGGAGCGCCGCCAGCGATCGAATTCGCGGCTTGCAGAGCGAAGCATCGGCACGCGCGGAAATTGCTTCTACAAGCATTGATTCGCGAATGCGTGAAATGGAATACAACCAGATGGATGCCGCGGCAGATCAGGAGCTAGAGAAGCTTGAGAACAAGCTCGCCAACAGTCCTGCTAACGCTTACTCATCCAACACTACGCAGCAGGTTCAAATGGTGGGTACTGGTAGCTCAGCGTCCAGTTCCAACACATCAACTACCCCATCGGCTGCGGAATCTGAGGTCGATCGGCAGTTAGCTGAACTAGAGGCAAAGCTCAACCAGAAATAGGGCAGGCTCATGAGCATTCCCGAGCGATTCTATAGGATCGCGCGAGGCAAACTTGGCGAACTTAAAGATTGGATCGACCGCGTCGACACCGAGTATGCGGCTGATCCGTCTGGTCGTGCTGCCCGCGAGTTAGATGACGCTGTGAACAATCCTGTATCGCAGCCGCCAAAAGCAGTACCAGTTACGCAACAATCGTCGCCTATGGTGGCACCGGGCAGCATTAATTCGCAGCCCATTCCGGATCCGCTGGGATACCACTATAGGATTTTTGGTCTGCAACCTGGTGCGGATTTTGCCGCAGTAGAGGAATCGTACCGCAAGCTTATTGCGCGTGCCGACCCTTCGCGATTTCCGCTAGGTTCCGATGATGCCGCCAAAGCCGCAGACATTCGCAGTCGCATTGAGACATCCTATCGGGCGTTGAGAGATGAACTGGATCCGACCGCGCGGCGGTTTGATCGCCTTGAGTTTGATTTTGTAGGACCAGGAGAGAGCACATCCGATGGCAAGACCGCCCAGGCTTAGCACCCAGGCAATAGAATCAGGTCTGGTCAAGCTTCCCAAGTGGACGCTTGACGGAAATGCCATTGTGCGCGAATTTCAGTTTCCCACGTTTGTAGCAGCCTGGGCATTCATGTCCAAGGTTGCATTGCTGGCAGAAAAGATGGATCATCACCCAGATTGGCATAATGTATACAATCGGGTCGACGTATCGCTATCAACCCACGACGCGGGCGGTATCACAGAAATGGACATGCAGATGGCTATGGCCATCGATGGCCTGCTGTAACTTCCCCAACGACACTTCAATAGAAAGCCGGGGAGGCAGCAGGCTTCCCCGCTCCTCCATCGGATTGAGACCCAATAAATGAGCTCTTTTATATACCTAGATCACGCTGCGACTACGCCGGTGCTTCCGGAAGTGCTTAATTCAATGACGCCATACTTAACTGAATCCTACGGCAATCCGTCCGCCCTCCACCAGGCAGGTCAAACTGCTCGAAGTGCTGTAGAGTATGCCAGATTAAGCGTGGCGCGCACATTGAATGCAGACCCATCGGAGATTGTATTCACCTCTGGCGGAACTGAAAGCGATAATGCAGCCATCTTTGGCGAGGCCCTTGCGCATCCAGCAAAGCGCCACATCATTACCTCCCCCATCGAACACCATGCAGTCTCCGAACCTCTTCAAACTCTGAAAAAACAGGGATATGACATTGAAACGGTCCCGGTAGACAAGTTCGGACGAGTGGATGCAGATTATGTAGGTAGTAGACTTCGACCAGATACACTGCTGGTCACAATTATGTACGCCAATAACGAGGTTGGTACCATTCAGCCTGTCTCGGAAATCGGTGCACTTTGCCGTGCGGCGGGAGTACTGTTTCATACAGATGCCGTACAAGCGTACGGCAAACTCCCTATCGACGTCGTTGCGCAAAATATAGACATGCTGAGCATTTCAGCGCATAAATTCTACGGTCCAAAAGGTATTGGAGTGTTGTATGTGCGGCAAGGCGTCAATATCCAACGCTATCAGCAAGGTGGAGAACAGGAGCGGGGGCGTAGGGCAGGAACTCTTAACGTCCCAGGTATCGTAGGACTTGGTAAGGCTGCTTCGATCGTTTGTAACGAAATGCAGCAGGAGACAATACGGCTCGGTAAGCTAACCTCGTACCTCATTGAGCACGTCCAAAGCGAATGCGATGATGTCTATCTCATGGGCTCTACGTCACATCGCGTGCCGGGTAACGTCCACTTTTGCGTGCGCGGCATTGAGGGTGAAAGCCTTCTACTTGCGCTAGACGCTAAATCCATATGTGCTTCAGCTGGTGCTGCATGTTCTGCCGGCTCAGTCGAACCTTCCCATGTGTTAAGTGCAATGGGTGTAGACCGCGATTTAGCCAGAGGTGCCCTGAGAATTTCACTGGGTAGAGCGACTGATCAAGCTGCCATCGAGAAAGCTACAAAAGCGCTTACACAGTCGATTCGTGATTTGCGAACTTTGTCAATGGCATAAAAAAACATCCTTGACAAAAAAGAGGGCTTGCCTTATAATACCAATATACACGCTTGGGGTGAATGCCTCCTCATGATTAAATTGCAACCTGTGGCGCAATTTTAGTCCGGAGATCCGTAAGAAGAATTAGATGTATGTGTCAGCGATACTTTATTCATCCCAAGCTCGTCTATTTCGTAGTAGCAATAATCAGCAGCAGATGAACCAAGCACCACGTGCAGGTGAGAATGGTTAGCGGTGAAGCTGAATGCGCTCTGCGGATCTCACTCCGGTCAAAGAAATCGTTGAGTTGAGACACAGGCGACAATCTGTGAAAATATGCACGTAGTCGGTAATGTAGCAGTGGTATTGGCTGCTGCGCATAACCAGCAAATGAGGAGTGGCCTTGATGACGAACAAAGCCGTGGTCCTAGATCCGCCAGGCGCCGTAGCGCGTCCGGTAACGACTGTAAAGGAGACGGACCCTCAGGCATGTCTCCCTAGCACACCCGAAACCCCGACTTCCTCCCCTGCTTTAAACGCTGCGTCAACCGCAGATGCCCTCACTTCCTCCAAGCCACGATCCGCGCGATCACCCAGGGCGCGCAAGACAGCCGTCGATAAGTCCGTAGCAGTGGTCAATGAACGAACATCTAGCGAGGAGTCAATTATCGTGGGAAAGGTTGCTGCAATCTCTCAGGTCGCCGGTTTAAACGACGGCATCTTCCCAGAACCGTCAGATGAGGTTGAACTCTCAATTATTACCGCCGATTCCGACGCTGAGGATTCGTTTGATACCGAACCTAGTGACGATCTCCTACACCTCTATGATGTGAGTCTGGCTGATACCGAGACGGACGCTGAACCAAGTTACTCATTCTCGGCTCCAGTTGCCGTGGTTGCCAGTCGACCGAAGTCTTCGTCGCGCGCAGCATACCATGATGAACACGACTCCCATCGTGCCGACGAAAGCCTCCATCTGTGGATGTGCCGTGCCCGTGGAGCACAGTTGCTAACAGCAAGTGAGGAGATTAGGCTTGCGAAGGCAGTACAGCGCGGCGACAAAGCTGCGAAGGATAAGCTCACCGAGGCGAATTTAAGGCTGGTGGTTTCAATCGCTAAGAAGTACAGCGTACGTGGAATTCCACTACCAGACCTTATACAAGAAGGTAATATCGGCCTTATTCGTGCAGTTGAGAAGTTTGATCCGGATAAGGGCTATCGTTTCAGCACCTATGCAACCTGGTGGATTCGCAGAGCTATTGCCCGAGCGATCATCAACCAGGGGCGAACCATTCGCATTCCAGTTTATGTTGCCGAGATAATTCATAAACTAGTGAAGGCGTCCAGCCGATTACGCCAACAGTTGATGCGCGATCCAACGGTTGAAGAGATAGCGCGCGAACTAGAGATTACGGTAGACCGCGTGAATGAGATTATGCGGATTGCGCTGGAGCCGCTGTCGTTGGAGACACCGGTAGGTGAGAAGGACAATAGCCAGCTATCGGATTTCATCCAGTCGCACACCGCGGTTTCGCCCTCCGAGGCAACCCTGAACCTAATACGCCGTGAACAGATTGAAGATGTTCTCGACAAGCTAACCCTTCGCGAGAAAGAAGTTCTTCGCATGCGTTACGGTTTGGATGACGGTTACTCACGAACACTGGAGGAGGTGGGCTACTGCCTGCATGTCACCCGTGAGCGTGTTCGCCAAATCGAACTTAGAGCACTCAAGAAGCTGAGGCATCTTGGGCCAGAGGCGCTCATTCGACAGTAATCGCGCTTTTGCTGACGCAGCTTGCTGTACTGCAATTATTCTGTAATTAAAGGGAAAGGGTTCTGTGCGTTACAGGCCCTTACCCTTTTTTGTTGTGCTTCAGTCGCGACTACGGTGCTTCCTGTCCGGCTTTTTATCTGCGTGGTATACTATATTAGCAATCTTAACGCTTGTTGGTGAGGTGTTTATCTACACCTGCACCGGGGGAACGCTCTGTTATGGCAGCATTGCCCGGGTTTTTAAACCGCCTTTTCGATAGCAACGCCAGAGATCTGGCAAAGTACCAACTCGTAGTGGCCAAAATCAATGCTCTTGAAGCCTCTATGCAGAAGCTCACCGATGATGAGCTGCGTGCCAAGACACAACAACTTCGCGAGACTATTCAGGGGCAATATGCCCGCGCATGTGAGGGCATCGATTTTCAAGATGGAAGCCGCACAGACGCAGAAATCCGTGACGCCCAACGCAAGCTCTACGATCCAATCTTAGATGCGGTATTACCCGAAGCTTTTGCTATGGTGCGCGTTGCAGCGCAGCGTGTTCTTCAGATGCGGCACTATGATGTGCAGCTTATTGGTGGCATCGTACTACACGATGGTCGCATTGCAGAAATGAAAACTGGTGAAGGCAAAACCCTCGTGGCAACTGCCCCCCTTTTCCTCAACGCCCTATTGGGTAAAGGGGCCCACCTCGTTACTGCGAACGATTATCTTAGTAAACGCGATGCCATTTGGAATGCACCCGTTTACCACTTGTTAGGCATGTCGGTGGGTATCATTCAAGGCCAGTCGCCGGAAACTGGTGACGAGGGCGGCTCCTACATTTACGATCCCGATTACGATGACCCGGACCCTAGATTCACATATGCACGGCCGTGCACCAGGCACGAGGCATACATGTGCGATATCACCTACGGCACAAATAATGAATTTGGGTTTGACTACCTGCGCGACAATATGGAATTTAGCCGCGAAGAGTTGAGACAACGCGAGCTTCACTTCGCTATTGTTGACGAAGTCGACTCCATCCTTATCGACGAAGCCCGTACCCCACTGATTATTTCTGGCATGGTGCAACAGCCGACCGATATGTATCAAAAGATCAATCGGGTGGTTGCCAAAATGAAGAAGGGCATCGACGATCCGGTCAACGATAAAGACAATCCAGATGCCGACAAGTTAAAACCAGACATTCACTACGTCGTAGATGAAAAGCAAAAGACAGCGACGATCACAGATGCAGGTGTTGCTTTAGTTGAACGTGAGCTGAGTGTAACCAACCTCGCCGATAACCACGACTATATGCACTACCTGCAGGCCTCGCTGAAGGCCCATGGTGTGTTCCGCAGAGATATCGACTACGTGGTCAAAACGGTAAGCGAGGAAGATGGCCCCGAAATCATCATCGTTGACGAAAATACGGGACGTCTGATGTTCGGGCGGCGCTATTCCGACGGTCTGCATCAAGCCATTGAAGCTAAAGAAAAGGTCAAGGTTAAAAGTGAGAGCCAGACGCTCGCCACCATCACCTTCCAGAATTACTTCCGACTGTATAGCAAACTAGCAGGAATGACGGGAACGGCCAAGACCGAAGAAGATGAGTTCCGTAAGATTTACGCCCTGGACGTAGTACAGGTACCAACCAATAAGCCCCTCGCTAGAAAAGATCAACCGGACGTTATTTACCGAAACATTGAGCACAAATTACGTGGTATCACAGCAGAAATCCTAAAGGTCTACTGTCGGGAACAGCCAATACTAGTGGGTACGCGATCTATTGAAATGAGTGAGAGGGTGAGCCAACGATTGGCCCCTTCACCGCTTACTGCTCTCTGCTTGCTGGAGGTTACTCGAGAGGCATTAGAGCAAAGCAAAGCCCTTGAGGGCGAAGAGAAGAAGCAGTTCACGGCGATGTTGAACGCTCCACTCATGAACGGTATGCAGTTGAGGATAACCGTCGCAAAACTTAAGCCGCTTATGCAGCGCCTGAATGTAAGCGATGATCCTCTTTCCACCGCAAACCTTACCGCGATTTGCAAGCTGTTCGAGATTAATGAAGCGCACAAGGACAAACTGAAAGAGGCGCTGGTACATGGAATTGGCCACAACGTACTTAATGCCAAGTTCCATGAAAAGGAAGCGATCATTATCGCTGAAGCCGGACGCAAGGGAGCTGTCACTATTGCGACCAACATGGCCGGTCGCGGCGTCGACATTCTCCTCGGCGGCAAACATATCGACCAGGTTCTGCCTCCTGTAGATGGTCGTATCGCATCCCTAGAGCGAGCACTTGCCGCTGCAGAGTCCGCCGATGACGCTGCCGAAGGAAATCCAGAGGACGAGAGTGAGTACCTGGGCCACAGGCGTTTCGGTAACCCAAGCGTTCTGGATGCCGTTACCGCAGGCGGCGCTCTCACTGATGAAGAGCACAAGAAGGCAGCTCAGGAAGTGTGCCAACTAGGCGGTCTCTACATTCTAGGTACGGAGCGTCATGAGAGCAGGCGCATCGATAACCAGTTGCGCGGCCGTGCCGGACGCCAAGGCGACCCAGGTGAAAGTCGGTTCTTTGTCTCCATGGAGGACGAACTCTGGCGCTTGTTTGGTGACAGGGCGAACCACCCGATGCTCAAGACTTGGGAAGAGCATGTATCGATGGATATCAAGTTGCTGTCCTCCATGATACAACGAGCTCAGAAGAAGGTTGAAGAACACTACTTCGAGATGCGTAAGCATGTTCTTAACTACGATGACGTTATGAACAAGCAGCGTGAACTTATCTACCATGAGCGGCGCCGAATTCTGGAAGGTGTGGACCTTAGAGAGACAGTTTCCCATTACATAGTCGAGAATATCGAGAGTGCAGTCGACAACTACTGCCATATCGAGGTCCCTCCGGCGGAGTGGCAGATTGATACGTTGTATCATGAGTTGGACGACTACTTCATGCTCGCTCCCGCAATTGTACCGGATCAACTTCGCGGCAAATCAACAGACGAAATGAAGGAGCTGCTAACAGAGCATGTCCTTCGCGTCTATGAAGAGCGCGAGAAGGAGATTGATGAGGTCAACCCGGGCGATATGAGGCAGCTCGAGCGCTGGATGGCTTTGCGGGCAATAAACGATAGGTGGATGCAGCATCTAGCTAATATGGACTTCCTTCGAGAAGGTATCAACCTCAGGGGTTATGAGCAGATTGATCCGCTGCTAATCTACCAGCGTGAGGCCTTTGATGAATTCGAGCGGATGCAGCAGGCCATTCAGGACGACATTGTACGCAATCTATTCCGTGTGCAGGTGGTGCAAGATCAGCAGGCCCCCATGCAGATGCCGGTTATGGCAGTACCCATACCACTGCCTCAGGAGCTGAAGCGGCCTAAATACAGCGGCATAACAGATATAGATTCTCCCGCGGTAACCAATGTACAGGAGAGTGGTCAGGTAGTAACGACCAAAAGCGCCACTGTGCGAGGGCGCGAAGGTGCGCCAGCTGATTGGAAAGGCGGTCGTAACGACGAATGTTGGTGCGGCAGCGGCCTCAAATTCAAGAAGTGCCACGGTAAATAACTGCAGTAAATGGCCCCGGCGTCTCGCGTTACCGCGTGATTGCCGGGGCTTTTATTTTACGTGGGGCTTTTTGGGGACGTGCTTAACGGTTGTATTTTTATGTGGCACAATCAAGAGAGTAGTGCCACATAGACGCAACGCGATGCTAGCCTTTCCTCTTGCCGGGCCCGTAAACGTCGAAGCTGTACAGAGAATACCCGTACTGCGTTCCGCGTTTTATTCCGTACATGCGCACCCACCGGGCCATCGCAGTCGGGAATGATATAGTCTCAAGCCCACCCGTACCCGTCTCCGTGTGATATACAGAAGTCCAGTGAAGGTTGTCTGTGCTCACCTGTATATCGAATACTCGACCGTATGCCGCTTCCCAACTTAGCGTCACGCGATTAATAGGTACTGGCTTACCAAGGTCTACATCGATCCATTGAGGGTCAGACCATTGTGACTCCCATCTGGTTGACGGATCGCCATCGACTGCGTACATCGGCAGGTTGTCGTGCATTATAGAGGATGCGGAAACCCGCTTGTTAGTCGCGAGAGATGGTTTGGGTAAATACGGGTCCTTAAGGCCCATACCCTTGATGTGTCGCGTATATGTGGAAACGAGTTTCAGTGGTGTGCTCAACCGAATATCTCTTGACGAAGCGCCGACTTGAACCAGATAGGTCGCGGGATAAGCTCTCCACTCCTTCTGTGAAACGTCGCAATAGGCGAAATCACGTGCGGTTATCGTGAACCGTGCAGTGGCAGTTTCACCCGGTTGAAGTTGCAGCCGCTGGAAGCCCTTGAGCTCACGCACAGCACGGGATATCTTTGGATGAGGATCTTTCAGATATAGCTGAACTACCTCTGCTCCACTTCTTTTGCCTGTATTGGTGACACGTACTGTGGCAGTCACACTTCCATGTGCGGAAAAGTGTGAGGCACTCAAATGCAGTGCGGAAAACTTGAAGTGCGTGTAGGATAAGCCGTAACCAAATGGAAACAGAGGGGCGATATGTTTCTTGTCGAACCAACGATATCCCACATAAATGCCCTCGGAATAATGTACCTGCCCGTTAGTACCGGGATAGTTACCAAAATCTGGATAGTCGCGGCGGTGAGCCCCTAATGTGACCGGCAGTCGACCCGAGGGATCGGTATCGCCAAATAGTATGGATGCCAGCGCGGGGGATCCCTCCTCACCAGGAAACCATGCCTCCACCACTGCGGGTACCTTGCCCAGCCAATCCACCATTCTTACCGGTGTGCCGTTGTTCATTACTACCACCGTGTTCGGGTTGGCAGAGGCGATAGCACGAATCAACGCCGGCTGAAAACCCTGTAGGTCCATCGATGGTCTATCCGTGCCCTCCCATTCATCCGATGAACCTACAAATACAATTGCCACGCTAGATTTACGGGCCGCATTCACAGCATCTGCAAATTGGCCAGGGTAGGCTGGTGGCACCCAGTTGAAATGCATAAATCCGTGTCCACGATCGTTCCTAAAGGTGAGCCGGAAAGCAACCTGCTTGCCTTCGATGAGCGATATACCACCTGACTCGGCGGCCCCGTCCGTATTTAGCCAACGATTGATCACGCGCTTTCCGTTGATGGTGAGGCGATACCCCCCTGATGCACGAATTGTGAACAGGTAACGGCCGGTGCGCGGGGGAGCAATTAATCCCTGCCAACGTACCGAAAATCCACCGCTCGAAACCCCACGGGGCATATCTGCCCCATTGAACGACATCTGGAGGCTGTCATCAATGCGTGTAGCGGTAGGCAAACCGGCAAGACTTGGGTTATTGTAGTAAGCGCCAACCAACCCATTGGTCCATTTTCCTGGCCCTCCGCGTCCTAGTACGATGCTGGGCACGGGCTGGTCACCATCGCCCGCAGGTACACCCTGAACATAGCGCACCTTTACAGACGAGCCTGCTCTCTGCGTAATTGCCTGCAGCGGATTGATATAGAATGGTGGCTGCACGCCTACGCTTCCACGAGCGCCTACATGCCAGGTCGTAGCCCGTGGTCCAATAACCGCAATGGAGGTTACGGAGTTTGAGAATGGAAGCACGTGATGCTCGTTCTTCAACAGCACAATACCCTCGTCGGCCGCGCGCAATGCTAAATGGCGCGCTTGTGCGGTGTTCACGAACGATTGATTAGGTGTATGGGGATGATTAAGTAACCCCACTTTTAATACTGTGCGCAGTAATCGCTTAACGGCGCCATCTACGTGCTGAATTTTGATCTGACCATTCGCAAGTGCGGCTTTGAGGTTCGATCGGCGCAAAAAACCGGGTCCGGGCATCTCGAGATCCAGACCAGCCTGTACCGGACCGACGGTATCGTGTACTGCACCCCAATCCGACATCGCCAATCCTTTGAACCCCCAGTCGTCCTTTAAGATGTCCGTTAGCAGGTACCAGTTGTCTGTGCAATATTGACCGTTGACCTTATTGTAGGCGGCCATAATTGACCACACGTGCGCCCTTTTGACCGCTGCCTTGAATCCTGGTAGGTAAATCTCGCGAAGTGCTCGTTCTCCAACATTCACATTGACGTAGCCGCGGTCAATCTCTTCGTTGTTGCACACGTAGTGTTTTACACAGGCGGCACAGCCAGTGGATTGCACCCCGTTAATGTAATCGACGGCCAGTTGCGCGTTAAGGAACGGATCCTCCGTGAAGAACTCGCCATTTCTGCCATCGAGAGGAGATCGCTGGATATTAATTGCAGGAGCGAGAAGCACCTGGGCCCCCTCGCCCTTGTTAAGAGCTTCAAGTCCAATCGTTCTTCCAACCATTTTGACCAACGATGGATCCCATGAAGAGGCTAGGTTCACCCCTGCAGGGAATGCGGTGGCTGGTCCCTGCGTACCACCGTCACCGCCACGAACGCCCTGAGCGCCATCCACCATACCCAACGCTGGAAGGCCAATCGACGCAACGGGCTGAGAGGTAAAGCCAGTACCGGTCATGAGCGAAAGCTTGTCGTTAAGGGTCAAGCGCTTAAACAGGCTCTCCACCCGTACATTCAGCGGCAAATGTGGGTTGAGATACCGAGGCGTTGCAATCGCTGAGGCGGCGGCACTGCACACCAGTGAAGTAGTCAGCATTACCCGCAAAATGCCGGCAGCAGGAACACGTGCTGCAGAGCGATAGTTCATAGTTCCACCTTTCAATCGTCATCCGCGACTCTCGCGTTTAGCCAGGAACTGGTATCTGTAAAATCGAAACGCGATATCCCACTATTGTTAGGCAGGAACAGCCTTTAATCCTGTAAAACCAAGTTAATCAATCACTTAACAGCCGATGTTAAAAGTTGTGAAGCCACAGAGCGCCGTTTCTCGTCCAAAGTTTATCAGACCGTTTTAGGCGAGTGCACGAGCAGTAGGAGGTACCTAAACTGTGAACACACCAATTACCACGCACATCAAGGTAGTAGCTTGCCTGATAATAGGGTTCAACATCTCAGCATTTCTTTTTGGAGTGGTGTCACTGTTGTTCGGCAGTGCCCTAGTTCCGGCAGGATTTATAACAGGATCGGTCACCCGTATCGTCCCATTTACGCTATTCACGACCGGGTTTGGAGTACTCTTTGGCAGTTTTATTGTAGCGATTGGCACATTTG
This sequence comes from Chthonomonadaceae bacterium, assembly GCA_027450145.1. Taxonomy (GTDB): domain Bacteria; phylum Armatimonadota; class Chthonomonadetes; order Chthonomonadales; family Chthonomonadaceae; genus JAJZFK01. Next base: position 35,146 of record DAIDKH010000023.1, read on the forward strand.
CGCTAGCGATCTCGGTCCCCGGTATTTTGGCAGCTTGGGGCCTATTGACTCATCGTCCGTGGGCACGTATCCTTACTATCATTTTCTGTATTCTCAATTTACTGGTTTTTCCTATCGGCACTGCACTTGCAGTCTACGGCCTGTTAATCATGTTCAATCCAGAAGCCGAGCAAATCCTAGGATTGCCCGGTTCATAACGATGCGTACTCTAATTGAGCGCGAGCCCACGCAAACTTCTTATTGGAACAGACCTACGATGGTTCAGCGCATGGTATCAGCACTAAGTTAGGTCAGGTTTCTATATGGTTAGTGTTCAAACGCGTGGGTATTTACTAACGCCACCAAACTTTTGGAATTACCTATTCTGCAGCGTATTCTTTCCATCCAATAGTGCAAGCTACGAGATGAATCAACAACAGATTCGACGGCAACGCACACTACTCGCCAAACCTCCCTGAATCGAGTTTGGAATTTGCAGGAAATTAAGAAGGATTCACGTTTTCTAACGATAAACACTACGAGTTGTAGCTTTTACTTATTTAACACGTTGATATTAGTATATATTTCCAGGAGCTAAGCATATGTCAAACAGCAATGTGGCGGTTCATGTGAAGGTCCTTGGCGGGATTTTTGCCGTCACACATGCATTAGGCGTAGTGGGTGCCGCAGTGTGGCTCGTCCTTGCTGGACTTATCGCAACCGCCGGAAGCACTGCTGGAGGTGCCCACGGTGATCCTAGCTTAGCAGGAGCCGGTTTGATAATTGGCGGGATAATTGGCATTTTTCCGCTTATTTTCCTGCTTTCTGCCCTTGCAGGTCTACTTAGTGGAATTGGGCTGCTTCAAATTAAACCCTGGTCTCGTAGGTTATGCATTATTTTGTCCATCCTGGAGTTGATCGTCTTTCCTGTGGGCACGGCATTGGGCGTCTATGGCCTCCTTGTCATGTTCAATGAGGAAACTGTAGCCATGTTCAATGCCAACCGCATTTACTAACGCCTGCGGTTAAAGATATCTCGCTAGGGCTACAAATGATCACTACATGACCTTTGTTTTCACCGCCATGTCCATTGCTTATGAACGCCAACCGGACGTGACCATCGGGCAGCTAGCCCAAATGCCGAGAGTAAGGATGCGAGGTTCCATAGCCGAACAGCTTAAGCAAGGTGTTGAATCGTAATCGGCCAGGTTAACTGGCCGATTTACCTGCAGACACTGCGTAAATTGAGGCATGCACGAATACCGATAGCTTAAATACCTACGACCCTAAATGTGTGATCCAGGTTTGCAAGATGGTATTCCATGTCGAATGCATGTGCAACCTGTTCAGCGGAAAGCAGACTCTTCACCGTTTCGTCGTTGGCGACTGCCTCCCGGAAATTAGCTCCATCCCACGCCTTCGCTGCGTTTCGCTGAGCTACGGAGTACGCTTCTTCTCTTGATAGACCTGCAGCGATCAGCGCAAGCATTATCTGCTCCGAAAAAACGAGGCCACCCATTTGCTCCAGGTTGCGCGCCATATTCTCTGGAAATATCACCAAGCCTTCCATGATGTCAGCGAACTTCCATAGCATCCAGTCCACTAAAATGGTGGTATCCGGAAGTATTACCCGTTCGACACTGCTGTTAGCAAGGTCGCGCTCATGCCAGGTAACAACGGACTCCAGCATAGGGATCACATTTCCTCGAACAACGCGCGCCAGGCCTGTGACAGTCTCACAATTCCAGGGATTGCGCTTGTGAGGCATCGCCGAAGAGCCTTTTTGGCCAGCTGCAAAATACTCCTGAACCTCCCGAATCTCTGTTCGCGCCATATTTCGCACTTCAGTAGCGAAGCGCTCAAGGGATGCTGCCAGAATCGCCAGTGCCATGATGAGCTGGGCATGACGATCACGGGTAATAATTTGGGTGGAAATGGGTGCCGCATGTAAATCTAGCCCTGCGCACACCTCCAGTTCGATTGCGGGACTAATATTGGCATGGGTACCTACCGCACCCGATATCTTACCAACGCTTATAACGTCCCGTGCCTGCTTCAAGCGCTCAATCCCGCGGTTTAACTCGTCTACCCACGTAGCAAGTTTAAACCCAAAAGTAATCGGCTCCGCATGAATTCCATGCGTGCGCCCTATCATTACAGTTTTCTTGTGATCCCTGGCTCTATGTCGTAACACTTTATTAAGGTGCTCGGCCCGTTCAATAATGATCGAGGTGGCGTCGCGTAGCAACAGGCTTAGCGCCGTGTCCACTATGTCGTACGAAGTCACGCCGTAGTGGACGAACCTACCCTCTGGACCAAGGTTTTCTGCTACATTTTTCACAAATGCCATCACATCATGGCGTGTCTCTTTTTCCAGCTCGGCAATTCTTTGGAGATCAAACTTGGCACCTGCCCGGATGGATGCGGTTGACCCGGATGGTATTTGCCCAGCGTTCTCTAGCGCCTGGCACACGGCAATTTCGACATCAAGCCATTTCTGCGTCTTGTTCTGCGGAGACCACAGATGCTTCATCTCCGGCGTAGTATATCTGTCAATCATAGTTAAACTCTTCTAGTTGTTTTGTTGAATTTCGTCACATGAAAGAGCCAGCACTTCGGGCAGTGCGGCTTTAAGTCGTCTATAGACCGCTTGCAGGCTCTCAGGTATTACCCGCACATCATTCACTACCGTCATGAAATTGGTATCGCCATTCCAGCGCGGCACCACGTGCCAATGAAGATGCCCTGTAATTCCTGCACCCGCGGCGCGCCCAACATTGAGTCCTCCGTTGAACGCCTCGGGATTCATCACCTTGCGGAGCAACCGAAAGGCCAAGCGCTGCAGTGACATTATCTCCAACAGTTCGTCATCGCTGTAACTGTCCAACGTGTTCGTATGCCGCAAAGGAACCACCATTAAATGCCCATTACTGTAAGGGAACGCATTCAATATTATAAATGCCGTCCTGCCACGGTATAGCAAGAAATTCTGCTCGTCGCAGGACTCATTTTGGGCAGGAAAATCACAGAATATACAGCCGTCGTGTCGCTCCGCAGCGATAATATAGGGCAGCCGCCAAGGTGCCCACAGTTGTTCTGTCATGATGTTCGCGTAACCTTTTTAATTGGTGGGTACTTTAGAATACCGTATACCCGCAAGTGCAAACATGGTTCTAGAGTTCTTGCGTCATGCACCTTACGCAGCGTACCATAGGCTCAAGTTGAGTTCAACCTCAAGGCATCGACTCGCTCTAACCTAGATCAGCTAACCGAAAATGGATTACCTCCACACCCTCCTTACGGCGTGAACATATACAGTGGAACCCACCATCGCGGACAACGGTGTGGGGGTATCCGTATTCGCCCTCCTTATACAGCCCGTCACGTTTCATCGGGTATGGGGCCGATCCTAAAATAAAGTGCTGCGCGTACTCAAGACCATTTTGCGACAGCGAAAGTACCAATGGACAGCGCGACCCACTTGTAGGATTGCCAACGTAGTAATACCTGCCATCCGGCAGTTGCCCAAAATGAAATTTCGCGTTATTGTCCGTGAAATTGGTTTGAAACGGCGTTAGCCAGGAAGCGCCATTATCACGACTTGCTGTCGCCCACAATCTCCCCGAATGCCCCACCCCGGCTGCACGCAGAAGCGCGAGAAGCTCTCCACCTGGTAGTATAACGAATGAACCCTCGCATAAGCCCGCAGGCCAGCCGTGCTTTTCTGCGATCCCCCAGAAGGTGGCCGGATCATCAGAAACGAGATCAAATGGTGGGTAAATCCCAGACATTTTCCAGCCGCTCAATCCCCACGGGTCATCCGTGTAGGGAAACGATACATTCCCAGAAATGATCAAGCGACCATTAAGTGCGGGCTGTGGACCAAAATTAGGGCATACTGGAATTCCCATTGAGATACGGTCGCTATACATCACGCCATCCGACGTGGTGATACCCCATAGTCTTGTGCCAAGTTTATCCGGTTGATATTCCGCAAAATAGACTACCAATAGGCCATTGTATTCATGAAATCCCGCTGCTGTAAGCACGTTAGGGCGCCCGTCGCTGGCAAATGAAGGCTCCACTAACATTGCAGGCTCGGTCCAATTGCTAAAATCTTGGGAGGTACTTACCAGAACACGTTGTCCAGAGGAGTCCTCATCCACCAGGGCATTCGACCAGATTGCGATCCACCGACCAGCAAAGTAAGCAAGGTGAGGGTGATGTGAGTAGGTCCACTCCCTGTCAGGAGCGTAGATGATCTTCGAATGCAGAGATTTCGGTGTCCTGGCACTGGGCCAAGGAACAACTTTACCGTCGGAAATATTGGGAAAATTGGTTATATTCATAGGCCAATTATATCCTCATTACCGTAGTAAACGCATTCCAGCATCCAGAGAGAGAGGACGCCGCGCGCTGTCGCGGGTATAATTGCCAAGTTACGGTACGTATTAACCCATATTTGTGAGCCGGGAGCTTCTAGTTTGCCCGAACTTACGCATCTTGATAACACTGGTAAGGCACACATGGTGGATGTGGCTCCTAAAGAACCCACCGCTCGAATCGCCCGCGCCGCCGGGGAAGTGCACATAACTCCGGTCGCGATTGCGATGATTCGAGAGGGTAATGTACCAAAAGGCGACGTTCTCGCAGTAGCACGAATCGCCGGTATTATGGCGGCAAAGAAGACCGCGGAGCTAATTCCCCTGTGTCACCCGCTTGCTATGTCCTCCGTGTCTGTAGACTGTGCTGTTGAGGATTTTGGTGTACGTATTGAATCCTACGTAAAAGTCGTCGGTTCCACTGGTGTAGAGATGGAGGCGCTTACCGCAGTTTCAGTGGCATGCCTTGCGATTTACGACATGGTCAAAGCCGTGGATAGGTCAGCATCAATTGAACATATTCGCCTAATTGAAAAAAGCGGCGGCAAAAGCGGTCACTATATGCGCGAACAAGAGGCTGAATAGCAATGGTAAGATTACATGCCATTGTTGCTTGCGCTGTGCTTGTCACGTCGATTTCAACTACCGCTTTAGCCCTCCCTTACCGTCAACGGTACCCACTTCCTCAGCCCGGAGTTCCACAATCACTTGGTGTCAACATTCACTTCACAACACCGCGTCCCGGCGAAATGAGACTGCTGGCGAAAGAGGGCTTCAAATGGATACGCACGGATTTTAGCTGGCAGGGCACGGAGCGTACGGCAGGAGTCTACGACTTTAGCGCTTACGACGTGCTGATGAGGAATCTGAAGCGCTACGGCATTAGACCGATTTTTATTTTCGACTACGGAAATGACCTTTACCAGGCTGGGTCACCGACCACCCCAACAGCCATTAACGCCTTCTGCAAGTGGGTTAGAGCGGCAGTTACCCACTTCAGGGAAGACGGTGTCGTGTGGGAGATGTGGAATGAACCAAACATAGGCTTCTGGAAGCCCAAACCAGATGTACAGCAATACATAAACCTTGCGAAGGCTGTTGGCACGACCATCCGAACCTCACAGCCACAGGAATGGTTTATTGGACCGGGTGTCTCAGGAATGGACCTAGGCTTCATTGAGACCTGCTTCAAACAAGGGCTACTGAGTAGTTGGGATGCAGTGTCGTTTCATCCTTATAGAGACAGCAACCCCGAATCTGCGGCACGCGACTATAAGGCTGTAGCAGCGCTTATCCACCACTATGCACCAACAGACAAGCAAGTACCAATGCTGGCAAGTGAATGGGGTTATTCTGAGTTGTATCCCGGAATGAATACGAACCGGCAGGCAAGGTTCGCAGTACGTGAGTTCCTCACCAACATCTCCAATAGTCTGGTCCTCACAATCTGGTATGATTGGCACGATGATGGCGTTGACGCACACGATCCTGAAGACCACTTTGGTACTGTCACCGTCAACTACCAGCCAAAGCCTGTTTATACCGCGATACAAACCCTTGCCAAAACACTCCACGGCTTCGTGTACGTCCGCCGGCTCAACGTCGGCGCTCCTCAGGACTGGTGCCTACTTTTTAAAAACCATCAACGTGCGGAGGCATTGGCCTTCTGGAGGACGTCCGGCAAACCCGGTCCGGTCAATCTGCCACTGTTGTCGGACCACGCCGTGCTGGTCTCTATGCTGGGGACGCGTTCTGATGCCAGGGACGCAATACAGGTGGTTTTCACACATCAGCCACAGTACATGTTTCTGGGCCAACATCCAACGCCCGCAAACTTGAAGTAACGACCTAACCAACAGGAAAGTAGGCAAATACAGCACCATGCTGGATATTCACCAAATTCGTGATAATACAGATGATTTAAAGCGCGCACTGCGACGGATGGGCGTCGGGGAGCAGGAGATCGACAGTCTGCGCACACTCGATCAGGAAGCACGCGAATTGCGCACGGAGATGGAAAAGCTACGTGCGGAGATAAACAGTGCGAGTAAAGAGCTTGCTCGGCTGACAGCGGAGCAGCGAGATACTCGCCGCGCTGAACTCCGTGCTGTTGGCGACCGCATTAAAGAGATGGAGATCTTGTGCGGCGTAAAAGAGCAGGAGATTCGCGACCGCCTCTTGGTTATGCCTAATATTCCGGACCCCCGCGTTCCGGATGGTTCAAGTGAAAATGACAATGTGGTCGTTAGAACCGGCGGCATTCGCCGTAAGTTTACATTCCAACCCCGACCCCATTGGGAGGTGGGCGAAAGACTGGGAATACTCGACATAGATCGAGGCATAAAGTTAAGTGGTTCTCGGTTTTACGTACTGAAGGCTGCTGGGGCCGCGTTGCAACGGGCATTGATCTCGTTTATGCTCTCGATGCACATCGACCAGCATGGATACACGGAGGTCTATCCCCCATACGTTGTAAAACGTGAATGTCTGGTTGGTACAGGGCAGCTTCCCAAGTTTGCAGATAACCTCTACCACGACGCTGAGGAAGATTTCTGGCTTGTCCCAACGGCGGAAGTTCCTGTTACAAATCTGCATCGGGATGAGATTCTGGAAGCCGCACAATTACCAATTAAGTATGTTGCATATACTCCCTGCTTTCGACGCGAAAAGATGTCGGCCGGTCGGGATGTACGCGGTATTAAGCGCGGACATCAGTTCGATAAGGTAGAAATGGTGCGGTTGTGCAGCGCTGCAGACTCCAATAACCAATTGGAGGAACTCACCGCAAATGCAGAAGCCGTGTGCGCAGCATTGGGCCTTGAATACCGTACTGTCCTGGTTTGCACAGGAGAAAAGGGTGAGTTCAACACTCTTCAGTATGATATCGAAATGTGGGCACCAGCGAGTAAAGGTGAGGAGGGTGGGGAGTGGTTAGAAGTGTCGTCTTGCTCCAGTTTCGGCGCTTACCAGGCTCGACGCGCGAACATAAGGTACCGCCCATCCGCAGGCGCGCGGCCGGAGTTTGTACACACTCTGAACGGCTCAGGACTCGCACTTCCGCGCGTGATGATCGCCATTCTCGAGAACTTCCAGCAAGAGGACGGCAGTATCGAAGTTCCTGCGGTTCTACGCCCATTTATGGGCGGTCGTACTCACATTACGACAAGTTAATTCCCAGTGATTCGGGTTGCTAAAGAATTTGGGTAACCGTTCGATTGTCGACATATAACCCAACTGCTATGACTTTTCCAGGAGGCATGGATGATCTGCAAGAATTGTGGACTGGATACCGATCCTGGTCCTGCATGTTCACACTGTGGTGCTGCGCTTTCACCAGCTAACGAAGGGGGCGATGCCCTCAGTCCATCATCTGTGCCCAGTACGAACAACGCAAGTGCGGCGAAGCGCAAATTGCCCGTTCCAGGGGTAGTTCCGCGCTCGGGAGGCAAATCTCAGGTCTCCGGCTACGTCCCAATTCCTCGTGAATCTGTACCTGGATCCGCATCGGCAAATGTACCCATTGTTGCTGCGGCTACCGCAACGGAGGGTACCGAGCAGGCTTCAGGAGCGAGTCACATTGAGGAAATACTACCGATCAAGGAGGTAATACCGGCTACTATTCAGCATGCGGAGCCTACAGTGGTTAGTGAACCTGCCACAGCAGCAACGCAGGAAGCTGAATCTCGCGGCACTATGTTTCCGCCTGTTTCACCGGCCACCGCAACTGCCACGCCACCCACTCACAATGCGCCACGAAAGCGCGTACATGTGGATGACCTTGAGATAGACGAGGTAAAGGTCCATCGTTCACCGGCAGTAGGACTCGCCATTTACGTTGGCGCAATTGTGCCCATTCTTTTGCTCCTGGCCGCAGTGAGCCACTTTTTGCCGGCCGTGTACGTTGTAGCCTGGATTGCCGCTCAATTTGCGGGTGGTCTGCTGCTGCCCTTACTACGTGTAACACCCTTCTCGGATGAAGACTCAGATGACATAGCGCTTGCAGTAGTGCTTACTTTCTTGTTTGGCCCAGCGGCGGGGCTCGCTATATACCTACTGATAGGTTTGCTAAAGCAGAATGTGAACCCTTCAATAGCCGGCTGTCTGCTCGTTGCAACGCTTTGTCGGATTACCGTTGACGCGGCACGTCCTCAAAACGGCGCTTTTAATATCGTGCACAACTTGATGTACACAATGCCCTTTACCCCAATCCACAATGCTGAACATCTCGCGCTAGGCTGGACGCTAATAAGAACTTTGCTACTCGACTGGATGAGCCTGGTTACACTTCTGGGTTGGATTTCCGCGGTGATGTTTAGAAAGCTAGACGAATAATATGTCAACGACTGATCTGTGGCGCGTCTCTCTCCATGGCGGTCATAGTGGCGAGTTTTGCGACCACGCGCAATCAACGCTTGGTGAGATGGTAAGTGCGGCGGAGCGTGCGGGGTACTGCACGTTTGGGGTTACCGAGCATGCCCCTCGCACAGAGGAGTTTGTCTACCCCGAAGAGCGCGCCATGGGCTGGGATGCAGAATACCTGCAGCGCCTCTTTGAGGCGTATATTCTAGAAGTAAATCGCCTGGAACAGGAGTATCGGGGCCGGCTTCAAGTGTTGCGCGGCTTCGAAATGGAGGTCGTACCGCAGCAATCATACAAGACGTGGATGTCTCAGATTAGAGCCATGCGCTTGGAGAACGGCAAACCGGCCTTCGACTATTCAGTTGGGTCGGTGCATTTTGTGGGTGGTCATCAACTAGACGGTAAACAGGACGCGTTTGAGAGAGCTATAACCTTTGCGGGCTCGCTGGAAGCGCTTGCGATAATGTACTATGAAACCGTGGCAGATATCGCATTGGCATTGAAACCGGAGGTCATTGGCCACCTCGATCTAATCAAAAAGAATATCATACGGTGCAACTACGATACCTCGGTACTTACTTCAAGCGGAGTCAGGCAAGCGGCGGGCCGTGCACTAACAGCCGTTAAAGAGGCCGGTTCAATTCTGGATTTCAACCTTGCAGGCTGGCGTAAAAACCTTGGTGAACCGTATCCATCACCTGAACTCGTGAGAGAAGCAAACGCAATGGAAATTGGCTTCTGCTTTGGTGATGACAGTCATCGCCCAACGGAGGTTGGTGCGGGAATTGAACAGGGTCGCGATTATCTTCTCGAAAATGGTGTTCGCACCATAACCACCCTCACCAAACAAACAGATGGCACCGTAAAGCAGGCAATTGTTAGCCTGTAGGTCCCTCGATAACCAAATTATGACTGTTAAGGGTAAAATTCTTCTGCCATAATTGCAGACACGCAGCTGCATGCACGCGGGGTACCTAGATCAATGAAACTATCTGTCATCACGGACGAAATATCGCAGGATTTTGAGCACAGCCTGAATGTCATGCACGAATTTGGCGTAAAAGGTGCAGAACTTCGGGGCCTGTGGGGCACAAATATTGCGGATCTTACGGACGAGCAGGCAGAGCGCGCCAAGGCTGCGCTCCGTCGCTACGACATGCAGGTGGTTGCACTTGCAACTCCCTTTTATAAATGCGACCTTTATGAAACGGCAGACAATAGCGCTGCGGGCCCCCTACACTTAGCAAAACCGCGCTCAATGAACGATCAGATGAAAGTTCTGCATCGGTGCATAGAACTTGCAAGGTTTTTTGAAACAGACAAACTCAGGGTGTTTACTTTCTGGCGTAAAATGGCCGTTACGGATGCAATCTACACGACCCTGCGTGATACGTTCGTCGAACCGTTGAAAATAGCAGATGAGGCGGGAATGACCCTTCTACTTGAGAACGAACACGCATGTCTCATGGGCTCCGGCGAAGAGGCCTCGCGGTTGGCAGCGCTTATTAATTCGCCATATTTCAGAATATGCTGGGATCCGGGCAACGCCTTTGCACTAGGTGAAAACGCGTTTCCAGACGGTTATGAAGCAGTAAAGCCCTGGATATCGCACGTTCACGTGAAAGATGCCGTTAGGGTGACCACGGCACAACGCGGCGAGCACGCCCAATTTTGCGAGATGGGTACCGGTCAGATTGGCTACGAAGCGCAATTTGCTGCGTTGAGAAACGACAATTACACCGGCTGGATTTCGCTGGAAACACATTACAGCCCGGCAACTGGGACTGGTCCCGATGGTAAGGGTACTCCAGAAGACGCATCAAGGGCCTGTCTAAAATATTTAAATAGGGTGCTGGGGCAATAGACCACGGCGCCCGCAGGGACTAATTACGAATGGGATCTTTTTTCGACCGTCTCCGTAAACTGCCGTCAGACATGCTGTCGATTAGCGCATGGAGGCGCTTCGTTCAGAAGTACGGTACCTACTGCTCCGTTCTTATGCTCATCGCACTGATGTTCGGTTTCGGCTGGAACCAGTTTGGTTCAGGGGGATGCGGTAAGGTGCCTCAGGGCCCTTCCAACCCCGTCGCAATGAAGGTGAACGGAGTTCCCATAACCCAAAAGCAGGTCACTCAGGCACAAAGCCAGGCGCTGCAGCAAGAAGAGGCCAGCACACAGGCCTCTGGTGAAGCGAGTGTAGCTCAGGCATACGCCACGGCCGTTGGCATGCTCATCACGAATACGGTAGTGAAACAGCTGGCCCAAAAGTACAACGTAACTGTTGCGCCGTCTATGATTGATACCACCATCAATCAAGAGAAACAACAACTTGGTATCAAAAGCGACTCAGACTGGCAGTCTTACCTAAGTCAACGCGGGTTAAGCGACTCAGAACTGCGCAAATCCATGGCCAAAGACCCACAACTATTGGCCCAAGGCCTGTTAGATTACTACAAAAGCAAAACCCAGGTCTCGCTGCAAGATGTTAATAACCAAAACGTGCAGGTGAACCTTTGCGAAGTGTTCGTACCTGTGGGTAGGTTTAATTTCGCGCCACCGACATCGCCCAGTCTTACAGATGCTCAAGCTAAAGCCAAAATCACAGGTTACTACAACAAGGTGAAAGGTGGCTCTAGTTGCCGAACCATTGCAGGCGCAAACGCGCTGCAAAAGGGAATCATCGCTACCAACGGTATCACCGGTTTCCAACCAGAATATCCTGTTAGTCCTACTCCGCTGGATCTCGGCACCGCGTTCGACAATGCCGTGCACGCCACTCAGGTAAACAGTGTCACCGCTGTAACTCCTACAACCGGGGTGCTCAAGGGCTATGCGTTTGCTAAAGTACTTGGACGCAAAACTGTCGTTCCCAAGGGATGGAATGCTGCAACCGCGAAACAGGAGCTGATCACAGCGCGTGCAAGCCAACAACTGGAACAGGACGTGCAGAATGCGACGAGTACTGCAAAGGTTGAAGTACTCGATAAGACCCTCAAGCCTTACTACGACATGTTCCAGATTTCTCAGGTGGAACACCAGATGATGCAAGGCGGATCGCAAAACTCCACTGTTCCCTCGGCATCTCAGATCACGGCAATTCAGAACCAGATGGCGCTGGATTTTGCAGCGGCTCTAAAAGCCAAACCCACCGACCCCGTTGCAGCCTACATGGTCGCTCAGGATATCCAGCAGAATAAGCTGAACGCCAAGGGGGTGACACCACAACAGCGAGCAAGTTACCTGCAGCAGTTGGTTAGTTTGTACAATACTGTCCTCAACAGTACTGAAGACAGAGATATACGGTTTGCTCTGGCAGACGCGTACAGGCAGCAAAAGGACTTTGCTAATGCCAACTCTCAGTACGAACTTATTGCCAAGTTCATGGGTCAGAGTCCACCCAACACACCTGAACTAGATCAACAGTACATCACCTATTACCAACGCCTTGCAAGTGCATTCTCTGCGATTGGCAAGCCAGATGAAGCGGCAGAAATGCAGAAGCAGATAACTGCAATACAAAAGCAAATTCCTGCCGACCAGGCAAGACAAGCCGCCATCGCTCGACAGCAAGCTGCCCAACAGGGAGCCGCAGGTAACCAAGTAATGTTGCCACCTGGCGGCAGCACGACGACCAACGTAGTACCACCGGCTGCACCCGGCAAAGCCAGTACTGGCAAGGCTAAGCCAAAATAGCGCCGTGAAAAACCGCGCCGGTACTGGTACTCTCTACGTAGTGGGTACGCCGTTGGGCGATCCGGAAGACATAACCATGCGCGCGCTCTCATGTTTGAGGCGCGCGCAACTTATTCTTGCAGAGCATCCCAATCATACCAATCAACTTTTAGCTTTGCACAACGTTGCAACGCCCTGTATCCGTTATACGCCTACCGAGACCGAGCGGTATATTGAGTTATTAGAGGCCGGGAACAACATCGCGCTTGTTTCGGACGCCGGGGTTCCAGGTATTGCGGATCCCGGTACAGCTTTAGTCGATGCTGCCTGGTCAAGTGGCGTATCGGTGGACGTTGCCTCAGGAATTTCGGCGGTTACGTCCGCGCTGGCACTCTCCGGCCTCTTTACGCACCGTTTCCAGTTTTTCGGCTTTCCGCCACGAAAATCCGCAGATCGCAGTGAGTTTTTCAAGGAAATCGCCGATTATAACGGAACCATAGTCATTTATGAAACCAAACGCGGCTTACGTTCTACATTAAGAGACCTAAGCCGACGGTTAGAACCCAACCGGCGAATATTGCTTGCAGGTGGTATAACCACTGCGCGAGCAAGTTACATGCGGGGTACTGTTGCCGATATCAATTCTCATGATTACCTAGATGTACCTGTTCGTTACGGCCCATTTACGGTCGTTATCGAGCAGGGATAATCATGTAGAGTTAGGTAATTCGAACAGAAATCCAATAGCTTATGAAGGAATTGGACAAACTGAAGGTTGTTGGCATGAAAATTGCACTAATGGTACTGTACGACCCACACAACTGGGTCTGCCTAGACAATCACTGCGGACCTGTTTGCAGTGAGTAACGACGGAGGAGTACCGCGAAAAATGGAAATCATGAGCGAAAGACAGAGCTCTCTGATCCTTAATTCGGCGGAGCCTGACGCCATGTACAGCAGCCCGGATGCCTTTGTTAAGCGCAATGGTGTTCGAGGCGGCGTTGATGTTTTGGCAACGGCAGTAAAGGATGATGGCAAACCTGCCAACTACCTCCTTAAAGATAACAACTATTGTGACCCGCGGATACAAGTTAAAGAAATAAACTATGCCGCTGCAAAGCGGTTTTGCGACATAGTTATCGCCGTAGTGTTGCTCATCATTACGTCGCCAATTCTCCTGGTTTCTGCTCTCCTGGTTCAATTCACCTCTAAGGGTGGGATTATCTTTGGGCAGGAGCGCGTGGGTAGAGGCGGACGACGCTTCACCTGCTATAAACTTCGCTCGATGTGTGCCGATGCCGAGGCCCGAAAAGCAGGCTTGATGAAGAGTAACGAGGTTTCTGGTCCTGTTTTCAAGATGAAAAAGGATCCACGCATAACACCAGTTGGCCGTTGGCTGCGCATGTTCAGCATCGACGAGCTCCCACAACTGTGGAATGTCATTAGGGGCGAGATGTCTATCGTAGGACCCAGGCCGCCTATTCCCTCCGAAGTAGAGAAGTATACGGAGCATCAACTCCAAAGGCTGGCCGTTCAACCAGGATTAACGTGTCTATGGCAAATCAACGGGCGCAGCAATGTTGAATTCGACCGCTGGGTAGAACTCGACCTACTCTACATTGAACAGATGTCCCTCATGATGGACATCATGATTGTTCTCAAAACCATTCCAGCTGTTGCGTTCAGCAGAGGCGCACATTAAATAACTCAAAACACCTTCGCCAGGATGCGGAGGTGTTTTGAGTTATAGACTAACCGACAATTGGTTTGTCGTAATTGGTTAACTACATTACTCACCACCTGCTGCCACATACCCTTGCTGTACAGCGGCTGATCTGCTCATGTACGCGCCGCGCCTTGTTCTCCCGTACCATCTCTGGTTGCTCGTGAAGAATTTTCCAGAATTAGTGTTCACCCATACCTTCTCCGAATTGTCCGTTGATTTGGTATTGTTCGGAGATGTCGTATACGAGGTAAACGAGCGGCCCTGGCGATAGTCGCCACTCGACTGCCCGTAGTTAATGAACCTGTGACGCGGATAGTGCGACAACGGAAGTTTGGTATGAAATACCTGCTGATAGGTGGTGATCCAGTTACTGGCGATCATCTGCTGCGCTTGCTTCATTCCCAGCCGACCTCCGCACACCAGGTCGTGCAGTCTATTCTCCAGCTTGTCTTTAACGTGGGCATTCCATGGCTGAGAGTTCATAGGCTGGGGCCAAAGGTTGTTGATTTCATTCGAACCGCCAATCTCCAGCGGAATGAGGTGATCAACCTCATACTGATGAGGCGTGTGGTGAAGTATTCCGTATTCGCGATACACAGCCTCCTTCTCCTCAATGGGAACATCCCGGGCATTACGCGCATAGTCGGGTGTACATACGTCCGTCCGCGTCACCGACATTACAGCGCCAGGCGTATATTGTGGATTAGGTAAGAACTGTTGAAGACTTGTCGCTGCCCCAATCGTTTGAGCACTACCTGCAGCGTGACAGCCATTTAGCATCGATCCTAACGCCAGAGCCGTACAGACGGTTGCTGCCCTTAATCGGATACCATTTACCATGTTCGTTCTACTTTCCACTGCAATTCAATCTGCAGGTGCCTCGGCTGGCACGGGTGATGGCGCAACCAGACCAATTCCATAGATGATGGAGCAGGCCAGAAGACCCGTGTACATTGGCTGCCAGCCTAATGGGAATGATGGATCGTTCATGCCGCCGTGCATCCAACCATCAATTAGACACAGCATAGCTACAGTTCCTCCTGCAAACATCGAAGCAAAGGCGAAATTCGCAGGTGGCTTCAGGCGTGGATCCTTGGTATATGCGCCAAGCAGGGGAAGAAGCATTGCCGGTACAAATACGTTACCGAACGCGTACCACTGCTCCACCACCGAGGGTACAAGAAGAGCGACCACCACTGCCATGATTGCTGTCGCAGCCAATCCCCACCGCGTGTAACGAGGTACAGAATCGGCGTTCGGCTCACTTTTGAGACGCCATATAAAGTCGCGCCCCACTGTTAATGCCGAGACAAATGTGTAGGATACCAGGCTGGCCATCACAGGGGCTAGCATTCCGGTATAAAAAAGGCCCTTTAGCCCCGCTGGCATTACGTGTTCCGCGAGTTCAGGGTATGCAAACGTTGCATCGGTAAGGTGCGGTACTAATACCCGTGCATACAACCCCGTGGTTGTGCTCATTACATCGAAGGCAAACCAACACCCAATTGCAATGAGTATTCCCTTCACTGCTATTCCGGGCGTCCGCGCCGCGTAGCATCGTTGGTGAAAGGTAGGATCGGTGAACGTCACCAGCGCGATGAAGAACCACACGATTACATAACCTGCACCTTGACCATTATGAGGGTTGCCAAGCAGATTGAGCGAATCCTTTGGCAGTGCATGTGGGGCTAGGATCGTTTGCAATCCAAAGTGCGAGATACATACATAAACTGCTGCTGCGAAACCTGTGAACATCAACATGAACTGTACCGTATTCACGCGCACATCGCTTAGAAATCCGCCGCGAAACACATACACCAACGAGAAAAACGTACCTACCAAAATAGAGGGTACCAAGTGCCAGCCAAAAAGCATCTTGAGTAAGATTCCGGCCATCAGCACGTATGCACTTGGCGAGGCGTATACAAAGGTAATGAGCGCTCCAAGCAGTGCCGTTTTCCGATCATATTCCAGCTCGAGTTTGTCCGCAATCGTATAACTGGTAGCAGAACCCTGCCTAACTCGTTTGGCAAGAAAAATAGCAAAAACCAGCGCCATAATGTAGTATGGTAGGCTGTTAGCAGTCCAGGAAACTACCCCAGATGTGTACACGAACTCACCAACGCCAAGAACACCGCCATACCAGGTCGCCACGAGTGTAGCGACGAAGATAGGTAGCCCGAGATTGCGATCGGCAATTAGGTATGTTTCAGTATCCTGCTTACGTGGCCAGAAACCTGCACCAAGAAGAAAGACCAGGTATAAGCCTGGCACTACCCAGTCTATAGGAAGAAAATGAGCGCGCACTGTTAATCCGTACTCGTAAGATGGCATACATATGCACTACCACTTATCATAGTTATTTCGACATGCTCGTCAACTGCTACGTTGCTGATGGCACGCGTTCCGGGTTCCAACTGCGAGGGCAATTCCCATTTGAGCCCCGCACCAGTACATATGCTTCGTTGGGCGGCAATTATTGAGATGATGTCGCCAACCTTTGTGTCCATTCTGATAATAGCGGGCGCACAGAGTGCCCTGACTGTGCTGGTTTCGTTAGCGATTGTGACGTCAACCTGCGCGCAATACCGAAGTAGAAGTGAATAGTTGGCAAGCATGTGATCGGGTCGGCCCCCGGATGCGCCAATAATTGTAACGCGCTCGGCACCTAAACTCAGTGCAATCTGCAGTGTCTTTTCGAGGTCGCCGTGGTTTTGGTCCGGTGTGTCTATCCACTCAAGATGTTTCCATCGGACCCTCGCGGCATTGGTTACGCTGTCGAAATCACCGCAAACACTGTTTGCGGTGATTCCTAACGCATCCAATTTCTCCACGGCACCATCCGTTACAAGTATTACTTGATGCTCCCTAGCCAGCGACTTAGCAAGTGTTGCAGTTGGGGAGTCTCCATTGGCGAGAATGAGGACGCTCTGTATGCCGTGGGAACGCATCAATCGCACAGCCCGTAGTAGGTGCCATAGGTATTACCGTCACCCGGTGCATTAGGATCCGTTTGCCCACTGCGGCCTCCACTGGGACAAACGACCTCGTTATCAAATGCTGCGCTGCTCACAACGAACTTTGAATGGCCATCGGCAAACACTACACCTCCGCCCCTAGGATGCCACTGCGTGTAGTAATCGGGTATATAACCGTATTTGGCATCAGTACCGAACCAGGGGAACATCTCATCGCGCATCATTCTTGTTTCAGATGGAAGTGCGAGACCTGCAAGGGTATTGATTTGGGTAGTAGTGTAAAAGGCGTTATTCTCGCTCGACTCGTTAGCGACCGTCGTAAAAACACCATGGCAGAAGCGGTAACTACTGCCGTAGCAGCTGGCGTAAGTGGTACGCCCGGGGCAGCCATAATTTGGATCTGCTAGCGCGGTACCACCCTGATCATCCGGGCAGGCAAATATATTCTTGTCCTTGGTGTATGGTAGTAGTTCTACCTCGACGCCCTTGTGCAGCGGATCCCCAGCCCACGCGCGTATCGTGGTATTCGGAACTTCAGTGTTATATGCGTAAAAGATAGGAAATGTCTCATCGAAATCCTGAGTGTACATCTCTAGGGCCAACCCAATCTGACGAGTGTTCGAAAGGCACACTGTGGCCCGGGCCTGCTCTCTCGCCTGAGCAAACACCGGGAACAATATGGCTGCAAGAATAGCGATTATAGCTATAACAACCAGCAGTTCAATTAACGTAAAAGCCTCGCGATAACGATTCACTTAGTGTCTCCTCTTGCCGGGAACCAAGGTGGCAAGTGGCAACGCGCATCCGTTTACCAATGAAAAAACCGCAACACTCTGGTTATAGAGGTGCGGCTTGGTGTACGAAATACTTGGTCGCCTCCCTCCGTCGGTATTACCCGAATCAGGTTAGCAGGGTTGAGCGTAAACGCTCTCTCAGCCGGTAAAAGCACCCCTGGCGTATATATTCAATTTTCTAATACACTTCAATATACCCTCATCCCAACCTGCTCTGTCAAGCCGCAAGGCAGCCCATATTAGCTACAGATCATTTCTCCTCTTGTCGGCACCATATATACCGTAATTCTTGCGATGAATAACTCTTTGCCATCCTCGCTCCTTCCTTCAACGAGCACAGCGAGTGCGGGGAGGAGGGCTCGCCGCAAAAACGTCGCGGGGGCGAGCCTCCGCACTCCGCGCATTTAGCCCACGCAGTGGCCTTTTGCATATCAGCACGGGGTTTCAACCCCGTGGTACAGCGGCTCCTTCCTTCAACGGGAGTTGCCATTTGCACGCGCCGGCTTATGCTGATGATTGGCTTTTTGCTTTGCGATTTCGGATTCTAGCCAGTGCACGTCGTGGTCATACTTTACCGTCCACATTTGCGTCATAACTGGAAAAAGATGAGGGCGGAGGGCAAAAATGTGGTAGCCCTGTTTCAGAGCCTTGAGGCCCAGCCCTGGATGCCCGGCTCCTTCAAAATCACCATCGCCAAAAAACAGGATGTAGTTTGCCAGGTAATCTGTTGAACCGAACAATTTAGCGTTGGTATAGCACCGATAGATGGACTGATAAAGGCTAGAGACCTGTTCAGGGTTGAACTTATTTAACACTTGCCCTACCTCATTGTAGAGAGAGAGATCGTATCCGTACCACGCCCAAGCAAGGCTCCAGTTTTTGGCTTCGGCAATAACCACCCTATCTAAATTGAGGTT